>JAGRIN010000009.1 GCA_020443245.1 Pseudomonadales bacterium | reverse complement strand
CCTCTTGATGAATCCTTTGATCGAGCGCGTTTCGATGGATGAAGCGCAGGAGATGATCCAGCAGGGAGAACCGAGGACATACCTGCTCGACGTGCGCTCAACCAAGGAGCTCGAAACGGGCAAAATCAGCGGCGCAATCAACGTGCCGCTGCTCTCGCTCAGGAAAAACCTGGGCAAGTTGAAGCAGGAAGCCGTCTACGTGACCGCCAGCGGTGGCGGAAAACGGTCAGAGCATGCGGCCTACATTCTCAACGAGAACGGTTTTACTGCCTATGTATTGAAGGAAGGGCAGGACGAATGAATCCGGTCGACAGGCTCATCGCACGCTTCGACGAGGCACTGAGAACTGTCGCCGGAACGGTCGGGACCAGTGACAGGGCATCGCCTGCTATCGGCATCGAGGGCCGCGAACTCAATGCGCAGGAGAAAGAGACGGCAGCGCGGCTCATGCGTGTCAATCACTGCGGCGAGGTCTGCGCACAGGCACTCTATCGCGGGCAGGCCCTGACGGCGAAGTCCGGCCGCGTTGCAGGTTCCCTGAATCAGGCCGCGCGCGAGGAAACCGATCATCTCGCATGGTGCGAGGCCCGGATACAGGAACTCGGGTCGCACGTCAGCTACCTGAATCCCGTGTGGTACGCCGCATCGTTTGCGATGGGTGCGACAGCCGGGCTGATGGGTGATCGCGTCAACCTGGGGTTCGTCGCTGCGACCGAATCAGAGGTCTGCCGCCACCTGGACGATCATCTCGAACGACTCCCCGAAGGGGACGACCGGTCGAGATCGATTCTGTCGAAGATGCGCGACGATGAAGCCCGCCATGAGTCGAATGCACTGGAAGCCGGTGGCGCGCGTTTCCCGGCGCCGGTCAAAGCAGTAATGAGAGGCGTCTCGAAACTCATGACACGCTCCACTTACTGGATCTAGCTGGATTCAGGCGCTTTCCACGATCTCATAGTCGTGGGTGATCTCTACCCCGCCACGACCGAGCATGATCGACGCCGAACAATACTTCTCCGCAGACAGCTCAACCGCGCGTTTCACCTGGCTCTCCTTGAGCCCGCTACCGGTCACCACAAAGTGAATGTGGATTTTGGTAAAAACGGACGGCGTCTCGTCGGAACGTTCGGCGGAGAGTTCGGTCGTACAATCTGTAACCGGCTGGCGCGCCTTTTTCAGGATGCTGATGACGTCGAAACTGGTGCAGCCACCGACGCCAAGCAATACGAGTTCCATCGGGCGAATACCCATGTTGCGACCACCGGCATCGGGTGGGCCGTCGATGACGACAGCGTGACCACTCTCTGATTCCGCAACAAACATCACGTCATCGACCCACTTGATCGTCGCTTTCATCGCCTTATGCCTCGATCACAAAGACCGGTATGGTAGCGACTTGCCTGCGCGGACGATACCCGTTTTGGGCGGTGTCCCGTCCTGCGATTCGTCGCCTTGCCACGAACGACGGTTGTTTTACCTACGCACTGGACGTAATCTTGACGAATTCACACACAGAATGTGACAGATGGCCGGATGGTTAGCCTGAGTCTCACGACACCCGATTTCGGGAACATGGACAATTTCCTGGCGGCGGCACACAAGCGCCGCTACCCGCGTGGCAGCACGATTATCTACGCGGGCGAGGAAAGCGACTCCATTTTCTATATCACCAAAGGTTCGGTAACCGTCCTCATTGAAGACGATGCCGGCCGCGAGATCATCGTGGCCTACCTGAATGCGGGTGACTTCTTTGGCGAGATGGCCATGTTCGGCGAGGGCACACGTACCGCATGGGTCAAAGCGAAGAGCGAATGTGAAGTCGCCGAACTCAGCTATGCAAAGTTTGCCGAACTGAGCCGCAAGGATGCCGGGATGCTTTTCCAGCTAACAAGCCAGCTCGTCGACCGGCTCAACAAGACCACGCAGAAAGTGGGCGACCTGGCGTTCCTCGACGTCACGGGTCGAGTTGCGCGCACGTTGCTGGAACTCTGCAATGAACCCGACGCGATGACGCATCCGGACGGCATGCAAATCAAGATCACCCGCCAGGAAATCGCGCGCCATGTCGGCTGCTCCCGCGAGATGGTAGGTCGCGTCCTCAAGACGTTGGAAGACCAGGGCCTCGTTTCCGTCAAGGGCAAGACCATGGTGGTGTTCAACACCCGATAGCGCCCCGGGCATTACGTCCCGAACAATACGCGCAGCGCCTCACCCGGCTCGTCGGCCTTCATAAACGCCTCACCAACCAAAAAGCTGTAAATGCCGCGCGATGTCATCGATGCGACATCCTCGGCCGTATGGATGCCGCTTTCGGTCACCACAAGGCAGTCGCGCGGTACGCTCGCAGACAGCTCCCACGTCGTCGCGAGATTTGTCTCGAACGTCGAGAGGTCGCGGTTATTGATACCGAGCATCGAAGGTCCGAGCGTCAGGCAGTCCGCCAGTTCCTGTGCGTTATGAACTTCCAGCAGCACGTCGAGGCCGATCTCCGTCGCTGCTGCATAGAGATCGGCGAGTTCTCCGGCTTCAAGGATGGCGGCAATGAGCAGGACGCAATCTGCGCCCAGTGCCCTCGCTTCATAGAGCTGGTATCGGTCGATTGTGAAGTCCTTGCGAAGTACGGGCAGCGTGCAAGCAGCGCGCGCATCAACGAGATAGCTGTCATTACCCTGGAAGTAGGTTTCATCGGTCAATACCGAGAGGCAACTCGCGCCGCCCCGCTCATAGGCTCGTGCAATCTCGACCGGCCTGAAGTCCGCCCGGATGACACCACGCGACGGCGACGCTTTCTTGACTTCTGCTATGACGGCCGGACGCGACTGGCTTGCCCGCGCGGACATCGCGCGCACGAACCCACGCGTGGGCGGCAGGTCGGCGACCTTCGCTTCCAGCTCGACCAGCGGCACCTGCGACTTGCGATGCCGAACCTCTTTTACCTTGGTGTCAACGATACGAGCGAGTATGCCCGGTGCGTCCTTCATCCGGCATGTTCCCCGAGCTGTGACGTGAAATCGACGAACTCCTGCAGCTTCTCCGCCGCCAACCCGGCACCGATCGCATCCAGCGCCATCTCGACACCGGCGGATAGCGACAGCGCCTGCCCGGACACATAGATCGCAGCGCCCGCATTCAGGGCGACGATGTCCCGCGCACCATGGTGTTCACCGGACAAGGCAGACTTCACGAGCGCGAGGCTCGAGGCGACATCGGTCACAACCAGTTCCGCAAGCGGACAGGGCTGCAGGCCAAAGTCCTCGGGCCTCACGGTGTAGTGTCGAATCTCCCCGTCCTTGAGTTCCGCAACGCGTGTCGGCGCGAAGATGCTGATCTCATCGAGGCCATCTTCGGAGTGCACCACCATCACATGCTCACTACCGAGTGCCTTCAGCACTTCCGCGACGGGCTGGACAAGCCTTCCGTCGTAAACGCCGAGGACCTGGCGCTTTGCCCCGGCCGGGTTGGTAAGCGGTCCGAGCATATTGAACAGCGTCCTGACATTCATCTCCTTGCGTGGGCCAATTGCATGCTTCATGGCGCCGTGATGCGAGAGCGCGAACAGGAAACCCACGCCGGTCGCTTCAATGGACCGCGCCACCTGCTCTGGCGTCAGCACGATCTTCGCGCCGGCCGCCTCGAGCACATCCGCACTGCCCGAAATACTCGAGGCGCCGCGATTACCATGCTTGGCGACACTCGCACCCGCTGCCGCGGCAACGAAAGCCGCCGCAGTGGAAATGTTGAACTTGTTGGAACCCGAGCCGCCGGTTCCGCATGTGTCGACGAGTCCCTTGCGATCGACATCGACGCGCGTCGCCAGTTCGCGCATTACCGTTGCCGCCGCCGTGATCTCGTCGACCGTCTCGCCTTTTATGCGCAGGCCCACCAAAAACCCGCCGATCTGCGCCGGAGTCGCCTCTCCGGTCATGATCAGGCGCATCACATCGAGCATTTCCTCTCGCGTGAGGTCTGAACCATCAATCACGCGGGCAATCGCCTCGGTCATGTTCATACGGCGATCTCCTCTGTGGACTCGAGCAGGAAGTTGGCCAGCAGTTCGTGCCCGTGCTGGGTCAGTATCGACTCGGGATGGAACTGGACACCCTGTATCGGCAACGCCTTGTGCCGCACGCCCATAATCTCCATCTCGCCCGACGGTGTCGTGGTCCAGGCAGTGAGCTCGAGGCAATCCGGCAACGACTCGGGCGCAATGACCAGCGAGTGGTAGCGCGTCGCAGTGAATCCGTCAGGCAGGTTGGCAAAGACGCCCATGCCGGTATGTGAGATCTCGCTGGTCTTGCCGTGCATGACGCGCGAGGCACGCACAATCTCGGCGCCGAACACTTGGCCGATGCTCTGGTGCCCCAGGCAGACGCCCAGGATCGGGATATCCTCGCCGAACGTGCGGACCACGTCCATCGAGATGCCCGCCTCGTCCGGCGTACAAGGACCGGGCGAGATAACGATATGGGTCGGCGCGAGACGTTCGATCTCCGCGAGTGCAATCTCATCATTGCGGAACACCTGCACTTCGGCTCGCAGTTCCTTCAGGTACTGCACGATGTTGTAGGTGAACGAATCGTAGTTGTCGATCATCAGGATCATGATTTCACCCCCGTTTCCTGCTGGCCGACGACCGGACGCGACTCGTCCTTGTTCGGGAGTCTCGGATTCTCCTCTGTCGGCTCGGCGTCCAGCCCTCCCTCTGCCATCTGTGCGGCACGCATGATCGACCGCGCCTTGTTGATGGTCTCCTTCCACTCGAGTGCCGGCACGGAGTCGGCAACAACACCGGCACCCGCCTGCACATAGAGTCGATGGTCCTTCACGATCGCCGTGCGGATCGCGATCGCGGTATCCATGTTGCCGTTCCACGACAGGTAACCGACAGCGCCGCCAAAGATCCCGCGCTTCTCCGGCTCGAGTTCGTCGATGATTTCAAGCGCCCGGACTTTCGGGGCACCGCTCAGCGTGCCAACCGGCAGGGTGGCGCGAAGCAGGTCCATCGCACTGTATTCAGGCAGGATCGTCCCGCGCACGTTAGAGGCAATGTGCATCACGTGCGCATACCGCTCCACGACCATCATCTCCGTTACCTCGATGCTCCCGGTCTCGCATACCCGGCCGATGTCGTTGCGACCAAGATCGATGAGCATCAGGTGTTCGGCAATTTCCTTCGGGTCGGCAAGCAGTTCAGTCTCCATCGCGATGTCTTCATCTTCATCGCGGCCCCGACGCCGGGTTCCTGCAAGCGGACGGACAGTCACCTCGCGGTGATCGAGCCTCGCAAGAATTTCCGGTGATGAGCTGACGATCTGGAAATCATCCAGGTCCATGAAGAACATGTAAGGAGAGGGGTTAAGTGCTCGCAGCGCGCGATAGAGGTTGATCGCATCGCTCTCAATCGAGACCGACATGCGCTGGGACAGGACAACCTGCATCACGTCCCCCGCCACGATGTATTCCTTGATACGGTCGACGTCGGCTTTGAACTGCTGCTCCCCGTAGCTCGATACGAAGTCTTCTTCGTGTACGAGTGGGCCATGCGAAGGTTCACGAATGCCGCGAGGGAGTTCGCTCTGCAGGCTGGCAATCATCTCATCGAGTCGTGCCTGCGCGGTGTCGTACGCATGCGGCTCTCCCGGGTCGACGTGGGTGATGACATGGATCTTGCCGCGTACACTGTCGAACACCATGACATCGTTGGAGACCATCAGCAGGATATCGGGTGTCCCGATGGTGTCCGGAGGCATCGTCTCGCGGACGCGCTTCTCGACGTATCGCACGGTGTCGTAACCAAAGTAGCCAACGAGCCCACCGGTGTAGATTGGCAGGTCAGCGATCGGTGGATACCGGAACCGCGACTGGAAGTCCTCGACGTAAGCAAGCGGGTCATCGGCGGCAAGTCGCTCGATCACTTCGCCGTCGCGTTCGAAGACAATTTCGTTACCGAAGACCTTGAGCACCTCACGTGCCGGTAGTCCCACCATCGAGTAGCGGGACCACTTCTCGCCTCCCTGGCTAGCTGACTCGAGCAGGTAACTGTACGGTCCGCGCGCAACCTTGATGTAACAGGACAGGGGTGTATCGAGGTCGGCGAGGACCTCGCGTGTCACAGGAATGTGGTTGTAGCCTTGCGCGGCGAGTTCGGCGAAAACATCTGGAGTCATGGGTTCTCTTCTCCGGGAACTGCTGTATTTTTGGTGAATGCGGGCGTGCGCGCCCGAGCGGCGATGTCAGATCACCATCGCCAATACAGAGAGGAGAGAATGTCCCAGTTGCCCTTCGATGTTCGAAACATTGGTCGTTTCATGCCAATAAAGCCGGGCCAGCTTAATCCGTTACCCCGGTCGAATCAACCCGCACTGCCGGCGATCTCTTGCCGCATCGCGGTGATCGTCGCGCGGTAGTCCGGCGACCCGAAAATGGCAGATCCCGCGACGAATGTGTCCGCACCCGAGCGCGCAATCGCCGCGATGTTGTCCACCTTGACGCCGCCATCGATCTCAAGCCGTATCTCACGTCCACTCTCGTCAATGCGAGCCCTGGCTTCCTCCAGCTTGCGGTGAGTCACCGGAATGAAGGTCTGCCCGCCAAATCCCGGGTTGATCGACATGATGAGAACCATGTCGATCTTGTCCATCACATAGTCGAGCCATGAAAGCGGCGTGGTCGGATTGAACACGAGCCCGCACTGGCACCCGCCGGAACGAATCAGCTCGAGTGACCGATCCACATGTTCACTCGCTTCGGGATGGAACGTGATCATCGAAGCTCCCGCCTCGATGAAGTCGCCGATGATGCGATCGACCGGCTTCACCATCAGGTGCACATCGATAGGCGCCTTGATGCCGTAATCGCGAAGCGATTTGCAGACCATCGGACCGATCGTCAGGTTGGGGACGTAGTGGTTGTCCATGACATCGAAGTGCACGATATCCGCGCCGGCTTCGAGTACTGCGTCGACTTCTTCGCCGAGGCGCGCGAAGTCGGCTGACAGGATCGACGGTGCTATGAACGGTTCCAAAAGGTATGCCTGCGAAGTGCCGGATCGAATCCCGATTCTATCACCGATTGAGTTCGCGGAGCCGTTCCGGCGTACCGACGTCGCTCCAGAAGCCACTGTGAAACTCACCGGTGAACTCGCCCCGCAGCACCGAGGCATCCATGATCTCGCGCAACTTTCTCTTGCCTGGCGCGAGACCGTCGAAGAGCGAAGAATGAAAGACGCCAATACCGGCATACGTCAACCTGGGCGGGCGCGTGCCAAGCAAACCGTCGGCCGTGATCGAGAAATCTCCTTCGGGGTGGTGGGGCGGGTTGTCGACCATCACCATGTGAGCGTGCGAGGTCTCGATACCGTACAGCCTGGCGTAGTCGAAGTCCGTGAATACATCGCAGCTGATGACCGCGAACGCGCCGTCGCCCAATTTATCGCGCGCTGCGACAATCGCACCTGCCGTTTCGAGCGGTGCCTCTTCGAGTGACCAGGTGACATCGAGCCCGAATTCGGCGCCATCGCCGACATGGGCCATGATGCGATCAGCCAGGTGATGGACGTTGATCACAACCTCGCGAAACCCCGCGCGCGCCAAGGCTGCCAGGTGCCAGTCAATGAGCGGCCTGCCGCGCACCGCGAGCAGCGCCTTCGGCGTGTCCCGGGTCAGCGGGAGCATGCGAAGTCCAAGCCCCGCGGCCAGCACCATGGCCTTCATCGCGATGCCAGTGCCCCAAGCGCCGGCAGGACCCGCTCGCCGAGGAACGTGCCGAAAGCCGCGAGTTCAGGGTAATCCGATGCGACCTCGACGAGATAATCGACAACGAGCGGGATATCACCGAGGTAGCGGGGTTTGCCGTCTCGCAGGTTGAGCCGCGAGAAGATGCCCGCGCACTTGAGATGTCGCTGGAATCCCATGAAGTCGAACCAGCGCCTGAACGTTACCGGGTCGACCGACTCGCCCGCGTTCTCGCACCAGGTTTCGCGGAACGCTTCCAGCCACGCGTCACGTTGCCTCGCGGGAAAACGGTGATAGCAGTCCTTCAGCAGCGAGACCAGGTCATACGTCACGGGGCCGGCCACCGCGTCCTGGAAATCGATGATCCCCGGGCCAGCCGTCTCGCTGTCCCCCAATACCATCAGGTTGCGGCAGTGGTAGTCCCGGTGGACAAATGCGACAGGCTGCTCAAGCGCACTGCGCACCATGAGCGCGAAGACATCTTCGATAAGTTGCCGTTCCGCGTTGTCGAGCGATATCGCGACCTGTTTTGCCAGGAACCAGTCGGTAAACAGGCTCATTTCAGTGCGCAGCAAAGTCTCGTCGTAACGGGGCAGCCCCTCTGCAGGGACAGACTGCATGACGTTTATCGCGCGGATTGCCTGACGATAGCGCGCCTCGATCTCCGCCCCGTCTCCTGCTGCAAGCCGATGAAAGTACAGCTCATTGCCAAGGTCCGTCAGCATCATGAAGCCGTTCTCGTAATCGACTTCGAAAACCACGGGCACGTCGAGTCCGGCGACGAGTAGCATCTTCGCTATCCGGACAAATGGCCGACTGTCTTCCATTGGCGGCGGCGCGTCGACGAAGATGCGCGTTGTGCCGTCCACCAGCGTGGCGCGGAAGTACCGGCGGAAGCTGGCGTCGTCAGACGCCGATGCGAGAGACGAACCCGGCGCGATGTCGATGCCCTGCGCTCGGGTAATGCCTCGCGCCCAGTCGGTGAGCGCCTGCAGGCGCTTTGATTTGTCAAGTGCCACGCGGGCAACTCTCCTGTCCAAGAGACTGACGAAATCCGATATTATCCCCTACTTCCTCTGGCTTGGGTCAACGCGCGTCAGTCTCCTTTTTATGAAAGCTCTTCATCGCGCGGCAACCGTCTTCGCCCTGACAATGGTCCCGTTTGCCGCTCACGCGGCGGACGCGCCAGGCTCGGCCGCGGAACTCGACTGGGTGCCCGCAACAGGCGCGGTCAATGCCGGCGAATGCCGGGGCCGGTATGTCGAACCACCACTCGCGCCGGCGCCCCCCCAGGGCGAGGTATCAGCGACCGCCAACTCGAGCCAGCATGTGCTCGATGGCGGAACGCTGTTTGTCGGCGACGTCGTCGTCCGGGAGTCATCACGCGAGATTCGCTCGCCCCGTATCAGCGTCGATGCCGCCAGCAACGAGGCGAACATCGAGGGGCCAGTGATCATGCGCGAACCAGGCGTCGTCATGATGGGCAGCCACGCGACGGCAGACTTGCTCACCGGCGAAGGCGTGATCGACGATGCAACATTCCTCTTCCATCCCGCGCGGTTGCGCGGGGGCGCCAGGACGCTCAGCAAGGCGCCCGATGGCGCAATTCACTTGCAGGATGGAGAATTCACGCGCTGCGACCCTTCCAGCAATGACTGGTCGTTTGCCGGCAAGGACATCGTGGTCGATCCCGAGAAGGGCTTCGGGACGGCGAAGCAGGTCACCCTCAGGATCGGCGGCGTGCCGGTCGCGTGGTTTCCCTGGATAAGGTTCCCGATCGACGACGAGCGGCACACAGGATTCCTGCTGCCGGGTGCCGGCTACGACTCGAGCGGCGGCACGGACATCACCGTTCCGTTCTACTTCAACCTGGCGCCGCAATACGACCTGACCTACCAGCCCCGAAGCCTCTGGCGAC
This sequence comes from Pseudomonadales bacterium, assembly GCA_020443245.1. Lineage (GTDB taxonomy): Bacteria > Pseudomonadota > Gammaproteobacteria > Pseudomonadales > Azotimanducaceae > JANQJA01. Next base: position 13,566 of record JAGRIN010000009.1, on the reverse strand, counting down.
GGGGCCTGGTTCACGAGGCCCAGTTCCGGTTTCTTGCCGGCAAGTCGGCCAACGAACTGAACGCCGCATTCCTCGCGAACGACGACATCTACGATCCACGTGGCGTGCTGGACGAAACTTCTTCGGGGACCGATACGTCCGGTGCCGGCATCGAGAACTTCGTGCCGCAGGATCGCTGGTACCTGAACTTCCGCCACAGCGGTGGCTGGAGTTCTCGCTTCAAGAGCACCGTCAATTACAACGCGATTTCCGATCCTGACTACCTCGATGACATCGGCGGCAATCTGTCGTCCTCGGGTCTCGATGCCTACGTGAACTCTGTCGACCAGGCGCTCGCAAGTCGCCGCGCACCAGCGCTCGATCGCATGGGGTCCATCAGCTATCGTGGCGACGGCTGGAACTCCTCTCTCTCAGTCCAGGAATACCAGATCATCGACGCCAGGACGCCGGCCCAGTATGAAGTCCTGCCGCGACTGGGCGTCGACACAAGCCATCACTTCGGTGACCTGAAGGTGAGCGCGACCGCGGAGTTTGCATCCTTCGACAAGGACAATGCGGGCCTCACAGGAATCACCGGCATCGTCGGCAACCGGACGGTACTCACGAGTGCCGCGAGTTGGCGCAAGGCCAGGCCCTGGGGATACATCGAACCGGCTGTCGGCATGACCTACCGGGCCTACGACCTGCGCGACACACCTTCGACTTCCCGCAGCAACCCCACAATCGCGACACCACGTTTCTCATTGGACGCCGGCCTCGTCTTCGACCGATTCTTCGACTTCCGCGGCAGTCGTTACCAGCAGACGCTCGAGCCACGTGCGTTCTATCTCTGGGTCGAGGCCGACGAACAAAATGATCTCCCCTTGTTTGACACAGGCCCACTGACCCCGGGCTATGCGCAATTGTTCCGCGTCAATCGCTACCGGGGCTTCGATCGCATCGGCGACGCCAATCAGGTCAGCCTTGGACTGACGACACGCATCCTGGATCCCGCCACGGGATTCCAGTTCATCGAAGCGAGTGTCGGGCAAATCCAGTACCTTGACGACCGCCAGGTCACGTACGCGCAGAACAGCGTCTACAGCCCGACCGCCGAGCGATCCCCCCTCTTCCTCCAGGCCGGCATCAACATCGGCAAGGCGCTGCGGATCGGCGGCACCTACGAATGGGAACCCGAGGTGAATCGAAGCAACCGCGGGACCGTCTCGATACGGTATCGAGGCAAAGACCAGCGATTGCTGAACCTCACCTATGTTGAAACCAGTCCGGATGTACAGTCCACCTCGCTTGTGAGAAGCTCTGAAGAGTCCTATCTCAGCTTCATCTGGCCCGTCCACGGTCACTGGAGCGCTATCGGTGAATGGAACTTTAGCTGGGACAGGAATCAAACTATAGAATCCGTGGCGGGACTCGAATACGACGATTGCTGCTGGCGAAGCCGGATCGTCGTGCGCCGGTTCCTCAAGGAACCCAAACAAGTGTCCGTCGTCATCGACGACCCCGCGGGAACAGGCGGATTCGTCACCGAGTCACGCATGATTACCCCCGCGGACACAGGTATTTTCTTCGAGTTCCAGATGAAGGGGCTTGCGACGCTGGGGCGCCGGCTGGATCTTCTGCTCGAACAGGCAATTCCCGGCTATAGGGAAAGAGAGGCAACCGTTGGTAATTGAACGCAAAGCTCGGCTCCTTGCACGTGTCGTATTCATCGTCCTGGCATTTGTGGCCATGCCCTCCGGGGCAACGGTCAAGGTACTGGACAAAATTGTCGCCGTGGTGGACGAAGACGTGGTTCTGGAATCCGAGATGGAGCAACGCATCCGCAGCATCAAGGCACAGCTTGCAACATCTCCCAATGCCCGGTTACCACCGGAAGATGTGCTGAAGAAGCAGGTCATCGAACGACTGGTCGTCGAGAGCCTGCAACTGCAGATGGCCGAACGTGCCGGCGTGCGCATCAGCGACGAGGACCTGAACGAGGCCATGCGCAGGATCGCGGAGCAGAACAAAATGTCCCTGCCGGAGTTTCGCAAGGCCATTGAACATGACGGCATTTCCTACGTCGAGATGCGCGACCAGGTCCGTCGCGAAATTGCGATCAGCCAGGTCCAGCAAGGTGTCATGCGCGGCCGGATCCAGATTACCGACCAGGAAATCTCGGACTTCCTCGATTCGGACCTGGGGAAGGTCGTCACCGCTGACGAGTACCGGCTCGGCCACATATTGCTGCCATTACCGGCCGATGCGACCCCGGACCAGATTCGTTCAGCCCAGGAAGACGCGGACGACATCGTCAGGAAACTCAAGAACGGCGCAGACTTCCAGAGCCTCGCGGTCGAGAAATCCAAGGGCCAGAACGCGCTGAGCGGCGGCGACCTGGGATGGCGCAAGGCTGTCCAGCTCCCAACGATGTTCTCCGACGTCGCGCAGAAGATGGAAGTCGGGGAAGTTCGTGGCCCCATACGCAGCGGAAGCGGCTTTCACATCATCAAGCTGATGGAAAAACGCGGCGCCCAGGCGGAAGGCCAGGTAGCCCAGACCCGTGTGCGTCACGTACTCATCAAGCCGTCAGAAATCCGTACTGACGAGGAAGCCAAGGAACTCGCGGAACAGCTTCGAGAGGAAGTCGCCGAGGGCCGTTCATTCGAGGAAGTCGCCAAACTCTACTCCGATGACCCAGGTTCCGCGCTCAGCGGCGGCGATCTCGGCTGGGCTCGCGCGGGCACCTATGTGCCTGCATTCGAGGCGAAGATGAAAGAGATGAAGGTGAACGAACTCAGCCAGGTGTTCCATACCGAACACGGCTATCACTTCCTTGAGGTGACGGGCCGGCGCGTCGAGGACTTCAGCGACCAGTTCAAGCGCACGATGGCCGAGAACTACCTTCGTAACCAGAGATTCGACGAAGAGTTGGAAACCTGGATACGCGAGATTCGCGAAGACGCCTTCGTCGAGATACGCATCTGACGCAGGAGCGCCAGGAACGACCATGATCGCAATCACGCCCGGCGAGCCCGCCGGCATCGGTCCCGACGTCACGCTTGCCGCAGTCCAAAGGCTCGATGAGGCGCTCATCGTCGTCGCCAACGCGGCGATGATGGCGGCGCGCGCGACGGCGCTCGGGTTGTCGCTTCCTGTCGAGACGATCACGGATCCAAAGGCGGCCCGGGCCGGGGTCGTCAACGTGTTCGATGTCCCGCTCAAGAGCACCGTGGCGGCTGGCGCGTCGAACCCTTCGAACGCACCTTATGTCATCGAGACACTCGATACGGCGGTTCGCCTGTGCGAATCCGGCAAATGCGACGGGCTTGTCACCGGGCCGGTCAACAAGGCGATCATCAACGATGGCGGCGTACCATTCACCGGCCACACCGAGTGGCTCGCAGCGCGAACGGGTACCCCGCATGTCGTGATGATGCTGGCGACCGAAGGCCTTCGTGTTGCGCTCGCAACGACGCACCTCGCACTGCGCGACGTACCGGCTGCGATCAACCGTGACCTCATAGAAGACACGCTTCGCATCGTGGACAAAGACCTTCGCGACAAGTTTGGCATTGCGGCGCCCTGCATCGCGGTACTGGGTCTTAATCCCCACGCAGGCGAAGGCGGCCACCTCGGCCGCGAGGAAATCGATTCGATTACACCCGCGATCGAAGCGACACGCGCCGCCGGCATCGACGCGTTCGGTCCACTCCCTGCGGACACGGCCTTCAACCCCGGTGTTCTCTCACGCGCTGACGTGGTACTCGCGATGTATCACGACCAGGGCCTTCCGGTACTGAAGTTCAAGGGATTCGGCGACGCCGTCAACATCACGCTTGGCCTGCCGATCGTTCGGACATCGGTTGACCACGGGACCGCCTTCGATCTTGCCGGCAGCGGCAAGGCAGATCCATCGAGCATGCTGACGGCGATAGAGACCGCGCACGTGATGGCCCGGCATTTCCGGTAGCCGATGCGCGCGCGAAAACGCTTCGGCCAGAACTTCCTGACAGATCGAGCCGTGATCACCCGGATCGTGGCGACCATGAAGCCGACACCGACGGATCGCGTCATCGAAATCGGGCCAGGACGCGGCGCCCTCACTGCACTGCTCCTCGAATCAGGCTGTCACCTCGAGGCGATCGAGATCGATCGGGACCTGATCGCGCTGCTTCACGAGTCGCTGCCCGAACTCAACGTAATCGAAGCGGACGCGCTCAAGTTCGACTTCGGGATGGCGCTGTCGCAAGGACCTGTCCGTATCGTCGGCAACTTGCCGTACAACATCTCGACGCCGCTCCTGTTCAGGCTGTTTGCCGAGCAGGGCATTACGGACATGCACTTCATGTTGCAAAAGGAAGTCGTGGAACGGATGACCGCCGAACCCGGCACCAGGGCTTATGGCCGCCTGTCTGTGATGACGCGATACTATTGCGAGGCTACGCCGCTGTTTTCCGTACCACCTACAGCGTTCACACCGCGGCCGAAGGTCACATCCGCCATCGTGCGCCTGCGCCCGCGCAGGCACGACCCCGCAGCACAGGACACGAACGTGCTCGCCAGCCTGCTCATCGACGCATTCAGCCAGCGGCGCAAGACCTTGCGAAATGCGTTGGGCAAGCACCTCTCGGAGCAAGAACTCGCAAGCCTCGGGATCGACCCGGGCGTCCGGCCCGAAACACTCTCGGTCACAGACTATGTAAACTGTGCCAATCTCGTTACCGAGCGAAAAAGCGAAGCGCAATGAATCGAGGTATACCGTCGACCTACGTGGTCGGCGACATCCAGGGATGCTACGTGGAGTTCCGCGAGCTCCTCGGCAACGCCGGATTCCGCGAGGGAAAGGACGCCTTGTGGCTGGTCGGCGACCTGGTAAACCGGGGACCCGACAATGTCGCGACCATGCGTTACATCATGTCATTGCCGCGCTCAGTCGTCGTCCTCGGCAACCACGATCTCCACTTTGTCGCCGTCGCACGCGGCCACCAGCGAGCAGGTCGCGCCGACACGCTCGCCGACCTGCTGGATGCGCCGGACCTGGACGACATGGTCGACTATCTCGTTCATTGCCCACTCATGCACGTGGACGAAGCGCGGCGGTATGTCATGGCACATGCCGGACTGCCGCCGATCTGGACCGTCCTGGATGCGCGGCGCCATGCGAGCGAGGTCGAGAGCGTACTGCGCACGGATAAGCTCGACACGTTTCTCGCGGGTATGTACGGCAACGAGCCAGCCCGGTGGCACGATTCGCTCTCCGGCATCTCCCGGTTGCGCATCATCACCAACTACTTCACGAGGCTGCGCTACTGTACCGCTGAGGGAGAGATGGAACTGACGCACAAGGCCGACATCGAACCACCGGGTTACAAGCCATGGTTCACATTCCCGCGCCCGGACCAGGCTGACTGGACAATACTCTTCGGACACTGGGCGGCGCTCGAGGGTCGCACGGGCGACGACCGTTTTGTCGCACTCGATACCGGCTGCGTGTGGGGAAGGGAATTGACGGCGCTACGTCTCGAAGACCGGCGAATCTTTTCTGTCACGAGGCGCAGCTGATGGAAACGTATCTCGTCGGTGGCGCGGTCCGAAACCGCCTGTTGGGCTTACCGGTCTTCGAACGTGACTACGTGGTGGTCGGTTCGAGCAGTGATGAAATGAAGCGCCTGGGCTTTCGCTCGGTGGGCAAGGATTTTCCGGTGTTCCTGCATCCGCGAACCGGTGACGAGTACGCACTGGCGCGAACCGAGCGCAAGACGGGTCGTGGCCATACGGACTTCGAGTGCGAGACGGACGCGGTGACACTGGAACAGGACCTGCTGCGGCGGGACCTCACGATCAATGCCATCGCGCAGGACGAAAGCGGCAACCTGATCGATCCCTGGGGCGGCATCGCCGATCTTGATGCAGGGATCCTGCGTCATGTCTCTGCCGCGTTCTCGGAAGATCCGCTTCGTGTCCTGCGCGTCGCCCGATTTGCTGCGCTGCTGTCACATCTTGGCTTTCGCGTGGCGCCCGAGACGCTGGCACTCATGAGGGAGATCAGCACACCGGATGAACTCGGCACGCTCAGTACCGAACGCGTCTGGGCCGAGATCGACAAGGCGCTCGCGACCGACGAACCCGCCACGTTCTTCGACGTCCTCGACGGCGTCGGCGCAGGACAAGTGCTGTGGCCGGAAATTACGCGAAGCGGCATCGCGGTGCTGGCGGCCCTTCAGGGCAAAGTACCTGAGGCGGTGCAGCGCTTTGCGCTGGTACTGCACGGGCTGGGCGCGGCTCAGGCTGAAACGATCTGCGCTCGCCTGAGATCACCCAGGAAGACGCGCGACTTTACCCGATTGTCGGGCGAACTCTATGACGACTGGCGCCGCGAGCCTGAACTGACGGCGGATGAGATTGTAGACCTGCTACGACGCGCCGACGCCTTCCGCCAGCCGGAGCGCTTCGTCGCGCTCTCGACGCTGTTTGACCGGCTGGCGATCCATCACGGTCATCACTCGCACCATGCAGTCTGGCTACGTCACCTCGACACCGCGCGTTCGATTACCGCACGGGATGTTGCGCCCGGGCTCGAGGGCCCGCAGGTAGGCGTGGCGATCCGGCAGCGACAGGTCGAAGCGATCGACGGGACACGTTAGCGCCCCGCACCCTGCTCCCGCGCAACCGCTCGATAGCCGATGTCACGTCGGCAAAACGCGTCCTTGAACGAGATACCGTCGACGATTCGATAGGCGTTGGCCTGTGCCTCCGAGACGCTTTCGCCCATCGCCGTCACGCCAAGCACCCGGCCGCCACTCGAGACGACTTTGCCATGCTCGAGACGCGTGCCGGCATGGAAGACCTTTCCACCCTTCACGTCGTCCAGGCCGTGAATCTCATCGCCCTTGCGATAGTCGCCCGGGTACCCGCCCGCTGCCATGACGACCGTGAGCGCAACGCGATCATCGAAGTCGATGGTCTTGCCCGCAAGTTCGCCGTTCAGTGCGGCCAGACACAGTGCGGCGAGATCGGATTTCATCCGCATCATGACGGGTTGGGTCTCAGGGTCGCCGTGACGGCAGTTGAATTCGACGACTCGAGGCTCGCCCGACGCATCGATCATGAGGCCCGCATAGAGAAAGCCTGTGTAGGGATTGCCTTCCGCTTTCATACCGTCGATAACCGGCTGGATCACCTTGCGAACGATTCGCTCGAAGACCTCGGGCGTCACGACCGGTGCGGGGGAGTAGGCCCCCATGCCGCCCGTGTTGGGTCCCTTGTCTCCGTCGAACACTGCCTTGTGGTCCTGCGAAGACGCAAACGGCAGGAAGTGTTCGCCGTCGGCGATAACAATGAAACTTGCTTCCTCGCCTTCCATGAACTCTTCGATCACAACCCGCGCGCCGGACTCGCCGAACCGGTTCTCGTTCATCATCTCGTCGATAGTACGAAATGCTTCGTCCCGATCCCGCGCAATGACAACGCCCTTGCCGGCCGCGAGCCCGTCAGCCTTGATCACCATCGGCAGCGGGTGCTGGCGTGCATACGCAAGCGCGGCTTCCCCGTCATCGAAGCTTTCGTACGCCGCGGTCGGAATGTTGTGTCGCTTCATGAAGTCCTTGGTAAAGGTCTTCGAACCTTCGAGTTGTGCGGCCCCCGAAGACGGACCGAAACAGGCGAGGCCGGCGCGCGTGAAACGGTCGACGACACCGGCGACCAGCGGCGCTTCGGGTCCGATCACTGTCAGGTCGATGTCATGGCGCGTGACGAACTCGATCTGCGCATCGAAATCCATAACATCGATGTCGACGTTGGATACGTGATCTTCAATTGCGGTGCCGGCGTTGCCCGGGGCCACATAAACGTGCTCGACCAATACGGACTGGGCCAGCCGGAAAGCCAGTGCATGTTCCCGGCCACCGTTACCGATGACGAGCACCTTCATTGCAAAATCCCCCTGTCGCCCAGGGATGAGAGATAGTCGGCTATCGCGACGTCGTAGTGCGCAACGTGATTGAACGCCTTCACGGCAAGTTCAAACCGGGTCCGGGCCGAGAGCGCACCTTCGTGCGCGGCCAGTTCGGCCGCGATACGCTCATAGTCTGCCGGGTCGATCACGACCGCGACCCGCTGGTAATTCTTGGCTGCCGAGCGCAGCATGGCCGGACCGCCGATATCGATCTCCTCGATGGCTTGCGGCACGGTCGTGTCGGCTTTCGCGACCGTCTTCTCGAACGGGTACAGGTTGACGACCACCATGTCGATTGGCCGGATGCCATGCGCATCCATCACCTCTGCGTCCGTACCTGTCCCCGCGCCGTCAAGGCGCCCGAGCAGGCCGCCATGGACACGCGGATGCAGCGTCTTCACGCGTCCGTCCATCATTTCGGGGAAACCGGTGTATTGGGAAACTTCCAGGACAGGAACACCCGCCTCGGCGAGGTGACGGTAGGTACCGCCGGTTGAAAGTATGTGGCAGTCGATGTCGGCCAGGGCCGAACCGAGCGGAGTCAGGCCCGCCTTGTCAGACACACTGACGAGGGCCGTCCGAATCTTGACGTAATCCATAGAGCAAGCGCGCAGTCAGGTAGAAAAAGAAAGGGACGGTTGCCCGTCCCTCGCGTTCGAAATTCTACACGCGGCTCGCCCTGATGGGAACTTGTCGTGCCCTCGCTAGAGCATTCCGTATTTCTTGAGCTTCTTCCTGAGCGTACCGCGGTTGAGACCGAGGATGCTCGCCGTCTGGCTCTGGTTGTTGTTGGTGTACTTCAGGACACTCGTGAGTAGCGGTACCTCGACCTCAGCAAGCACCATGCTGTAAAGGTCACGAATGGGTTCCGACCCCATGTTGTTGAAGTAGCCACCCACCGCGTCGCGTACTGCACAGCTCAGTGTGGGTTTGTCGTCGTCGAAGGAGGACGACGGGGGCGCGTACTGCCGATTCAACATAATTCCTCCGATGTTCAGGCAACATATTTTTGTTTTGTCTCGGGTGACGCTGACATCATCTCTATCGCATCGACCTGTTCCCCGGTCGTTTGAAGCGTGTTGAACCATTTCCGGAACGACGGCGCCTCAACCGACTGAAGGTACCAGCCCACGTGCTTTCTCGCGATGCGGACACCCATTACCTCACCGTAAAACTGGCTCAGGTGGATAATATGTGTCACGAGCATCGCCTTTATCTCACTTGCATCAGGATTTTTTTTAAAATCTCCAGTGTTCAGATAATAATCAATCGCTGCAGGCAGCCAGGGGCGGCCCTGTGCGGCCCGCCCAACCATGACCGCATCGCAGCCGGTATGGCGCAACACTTCGCCCGCCTTGCGCGGCGAATCGATATCCCCGTTGGCCACAACCGGGATGGAGACTGCCGCCTTGACCTCGGCAATCCCGTCATAATCTGCCTCGCCCTCGAATTTACAGGCCCGCGTACGGCCGTGGACCGTGACGAGCGAAATACCGGTGTCCTCGGCAATCCGGGCAATATCGACCGCGTTCCTCGATGTCCTAGACCAGCCGAGGCGCATTTTCAAGGTAACGGGTACATCGACGGCACGAACCACCGCCGCCAGGATGTGGGCCACCAGGGCCTCGTCTCGCATCAGCGCTGAACCGGCAGCACGATTACAGACCTTCTTGGCCGGGCATCCCATATTGATATCAATCACCTGCGCGCCCAGTTCCGCACACTGACGCGCCGCATCCGCGAGCATCGCCGGCTCACCGCCCGCAATCTGCACCCAGCGCGGATCGACTTCGTCGTGATAGCAGAGCCGGCCCTGGGACTTGCGCGTATGCCAAAGGCGCGTGTCACTTGTGATCATCTCGGACACGACCCAGAACGCACCGAAATGACGGCACACATTGCGGAACGGTTGGTCCGTGACGCCCGCCATGGGCGCCACGATCACGCGGCTTGGATGTGAAAGGGTGCCGATGGTCAGCATTGCCGGGTGGTGATTGCGCAGGGGGGCGCCATGGTAACTCAAAGCACGGTGAGCGAGTACCCCGTCGCCGATGGTCCCGGATCGACCATCTCGAGACTGATCCGGACCTCGGTACGAGGCGGGATGTACTTGAGTCCGGTCATCTCCCCGCCCAGGTACTCGCCAGGATCGAAACTGCGCTCGGCGACGAGTTTACCGAGCGTGTCAGTGAAGCTGAGCCTGAGCCGCGGGAATTGCTGGCGGAAGGGCGCATTGTTCCTGATCAACGCGTCGACCAGCAGCGCGTTCGGCACATCGGGATGTGAGCGCACCACGAGGCTCGACGTACGCAGCGCGGACTTGTCATCGAACGGCCGTACGTCGCAGCCGAGGGTGTTGCAGGCAGACTCGACGATCGGGCGCAGCGAGGGATCCTGCGCCAGGCGGTCGCGATTGAAAAAGGCGACCTGGGCGGCAAGAACAATCAGCATCACGATCGATCCCGCGAGCCAGCGCCACTGTCGCGCGGCCGGCGGGGCGAAATCGCCGACAATCTCGCCAGGGTCCCGGGAAACATCCAGTCGCTCGATCGACGCCGGGTCGACCTCGTCCTGAACTTCCGGCACCTCAAGTTCGTCAATCGACACGACAACCTCATCGGTTGCGGAATCAACTTCGAGTTCAGGTTCGGGTTCAGGTTCGGGTTCGACTGCAGGTTCGAGTTCAACTTCGGCTTCGGGTTCGAATTCGGGTTCGGGCTCGGGTTCGGGTTCGAATTCGGGTTCCCAGGTTGCTTCTTCAGCCAGGTCCGCCACCCGGAAGTCAGCAAGCGGCCCGGAATTGTCTTGTCCGTCCGGGGCATCGCTTGCCTCAAGGACATCGTCCTCACCGGCCTCGGCGACGACGTCCACAGGCGCGGCGGGGAAGGCCTCGTCGTCGGTCTGTGCTTCGGCGCCGAAGTCGTCAGCGTCTTCGATCAACTCGCCACCTTCTTCGTCGAACCCGAGGGCGTTACCCGGCTCGTCGTCAGGGGGCCCATCCACATCAGGTTCGCTCGCCTCGTCTTCGTCAAAGGACAACTGGCGCCCGGCACTCAATTCATCGTCAAGTTCCTGCCAGTAAAGGTCGCGGACCCGCTCGTACCCGGTACGCTCACCGCCCTCGTGTCCCGGCGTCTCCAGCACGGTCACACCGCCTCCGGGCGCAGGATCAGCCTGGGCTTCTCTCGAATCGACAACGGGTTCTTCATCATCGTGCAGCATGTTGTCTATCGCCGAGAACACGATGAGGCACGCGCCGCAGCGCACGACGCCGCCCGCGGCGTCGAGTTGCGCCTCAGTGACGCGGAACGAAGTCTCGCAACCGGGACAGCGTGTGACCAATGTATCGTCGCTCACTGCCTGCTACCCGCAACTCATGTGACTTGCCGGGTCCGGCCGGACAATCGCGCCCATCCGTCGGAAAGCGCGGGTTCATCGAACGCGACAGCGGGGTATGCCTGCCTGACCCAGTTCACCTGTGCTTCCATGATGCCGGACAACACGATGCTGCCGCCGGGGACAGTCAGGTCGACGAGCCGGGACGCCAGGTCCCTGAGCGGCTGGGCAAGAATGTTCGCGACCATCACGTCAGCCGGGTCCGCCCGCAGGGCCTCCGGCGAATAGATCCGCAGCCGTTCCAGGACGCCATTTCGCTCGGCATTCGAACGGGTTGCAGCAAGGGCCTGCGGATCGTTGTCCACCGCGATTACTTCGCGTGCTCCAAGGAGCAGGGCAGCGATCCCCAGTATCCCTGAGCCGCATCCGAAGTCGATGACGCGTTCGCCCCCTTCGATCCGTGCGTCGAGCCACTCGAGACAGAGGCGCGTCGTCGCGTGCGTTCCCGTCCCAAAGGCCAGGCCCGGGTCGAGATGCATGACAACTGCGCCGGGCTCGTTCACTTCCGATCCGGTGGGACAGACCCAGAGCGCATCGCCGAACCGCATGGGCTGGAATCGATCCAGCCAGGCTCGCTCCCACTCGCGATCGGCGACTTCATCGACATGCAGCAACGTGAAGTCGCCAGCAGCAAGTTGCTCGCGAACCGACTCTGCGTCGACGTCGTCCTCAAAAAGGCCGGTGACCACCACATGTTCCCAGAGCGGCGTGTCGCCCGGTCCTGGCTCGTAAAGGGGGTTATCGCCCGCGTCCTCGACAGAAACCGACACGGCGCCGGCGGACCACAGCAATTCTTCCGCGTCGTCTGCCGTCTCCCTTGTCGCGCGTGCTGCGATCGAACGCCAGTTCATCTTCGCTTCCTGAAGTGGTCAACCATCCCGGTGTCGAGTTCGCCGGCGCGAAACTGCGGTGACCGGGTAATTTCGCCAAGGGCCGCGAGGTTGTGACCGATGCCGCGAATCCCGAATTCGCCGATACCGCGATCAAGGCGGCGCAGCGCCTCGTCCCGGTCGCGGCCGTAGCCAATGAGCTTGGCGACCAGTGAATCGTACTGGTGAGGCACGCTCGCGCCAACAGACAGGTGACTGTCGAGCCTGATACCCGGACCGCCAGGCGCAATCCAACCCGTTACGGTGCCCGGCGCCGGCGCCACATCACCTGAAGCCAGGTCGAAGTGTTCCGCGTTCACACGGCACTCTATGGCGTGGCCATGAAACGTGACCTCGTCCTGGGTCAGGGGCAGTCTGCCGTGTTCCGCGACAAAGAGCTGCGCGCGTACGAGGTCCACGCCGGTAATGACTTCCGTCACCGGGTGTTCGACCTGGATCCGCGCGTTCATCTCGATAAAGTAGAAGTTCTCGCCGTCATAGAGAAACTCCAGCGTACCGGCGCTCCGGTAACCGATCGCGGCCGCAAACGCAGAACACTGCGCACACAGTGTCGCCAGCGCGTCGGCGTCAACGAAAGGCGCAGGCGCTTCTTCTATCAGCTTCTGGTGACGACGCTGGACTGAACAGTCGCGTGTCCCAAGATGTATCGCACCGCCCTGCCCGTCACCGAGCACCTGCACTTCAACATGGCGAGCGGATTCGACGTAACGCTCTGGATACAGTTCGCCGCTGCCGAATGCCGCTGCCGCCTCAGCACCCGCCTCGGCAAACGCGGCCGGCAACTCACTTTCACTGCGGACAAGGCGCATGCCGCGACCGCCGCCGCCATGGACGGCTTTCAGCAACAACGGATAGCCGACCTGCGCAGCCGCCACGTCACCCGGACTGTTCGCCGGCTTTGTCGCGTCCCCCAGGACCTGGAAGCCGTGGTCGGCTGCCAATGCGCGTGCGGCAACCTTGTCGCCCATCAGGCGCAGCGTGCCGGACGCAGGACCAATGAGCACCAGCCCTGCCGCTTCCGCCTGTTCGAAAAAGCTCGCCTGCTCAGACAACAAGCCGTAACCAGGATGCAGGGCATCACACCCACGGGACGTCGCGGCCGCGAGCAGTGCGCCCGCGTCCAGGTAGCTGGCATCGCTCACACAAACCGTATCGTCGGCAACGTCGAGCCAGGGCTGTCCAGCTTCGACACGGGTATGCACCGCGACACTCTGCACGCCGGCCTCCCGGCACGCTCGCGCGATACGCAACGCAATCTCGCCGCGATTGGCGATCAATACCCGCTTCGGCATCGGTCAGGCAATCGTGAAGAGTGGCTGGTCGAATTCGACGGGCGTGCCGTTC
>JAGRIN010000098.1 GCA_020443245.1 Pseudomonadales bacterium | reverse complement strand
TCCGCCGGGGCGGTCGGAGCCACCCGCGCCCGGGAGGCTGATTGCGATCGTGCGAAACCCGGCGCCTGCCATCAGGCCCTGGACGGTATCCCAGATGAGTGCGGATGAGCCCGCGCCGTGAATGAGCACCACGACATCGTCGCCCTTGCCCCGCTCGAAATACTCGAGGCGCTTGTCTCCGGCAGTCACAAATGGCATACATCCCCCTTTCCCTGGATCAGGAGACAAGCATGAAGTTCGCGCTGTTTGGAATCAATACTGGCCCGTGCGCTGCGCCGCAGACAATGCTGGACGTGGCCAAAGCGGCTGAGGCTTCAGGTTTCGAGTCGGTCTGGACCGGAGAGCACGTTGTGCTGCCGGACCCGCAGGTGCCCCCTTCGCCCGCCGCGCCATTGACGGAGATGGTGCATCCTTCCACTGCGCTTTCCTATATTGCCGGGGCGACGAAGACATTGAAGCTCGGCACCGGCATCACACTGCTGGCGCAGCGCAATGCCGTGGTACTCGCGAAGGAGATGGCGAGCCTGGATTTCCTGAGCCAGGGCAGGCTGATCTTCGGCATCGGTGCCGGTTACCTGAAGCAGGAATTCGACGCGCTCGGCGTCAACTTCGAGGAGCGCGGCGCGCGGACTGACGAGTATATCGAGGCGATGCGGGAGCTTTGGACCTCGGATCATCCGACTTTTGCGGGAAAGTTCGTGCGCTATTCAGGCATCCAGAGCCGCCCGAAACCGGCGCAAGCGGGCGGTCCACCTGTCGTTGTCGGTGGCGCGAGCGCCTCGGCGTTTCGGCGAGCCGTAACGAAGTGCCAGGGTTGGTACGGCTTCGCGATGGACTTCGACACGGCCGCGAAGTGCCTCGAAGGACTCGAGGCGGCATCGAAAAAGTACGAGCGGCCGGCGTCCCTGGGCAAGCTCGAAATCAGTATCACCCCGCGTATGGCGACAGGCACCGAAGAACTCGGGCGATGGACCGGCATGGGTGTCGATCGGTTGATACTGCTGCAACGCGGCCGGGACCGGCAGGCGCTCGTCGACGATGTGCACCGCGTCGCGGACGCGTTGATTCGCTAGCACGGCTTGCGACTCGCGAAGGCCATCATGTTGCCGGATGGATCCTTGAAAAACGCCATCCACTCACCTTCGCCCGCGGGTCCGAATGTGCCCGCGTCGTCCTTGAAGATCATGTGCGGGGGCGACTCGAGCGCAACGCCTTTCGATGTGAGTTCCTCGCAGGCCGCGTCGATGTCGTCAACCCAGAAGTAGAGGGTCGTGGGCGTGCCGTTCTGCTCGAACAAGAGGCGAGTGCCGTCGAGGTCGAAGAAGAGCAACCCCGGTGGGTCGTAGCGCGCGACACGCCTCGCGCCTAGTATGTGTTCGTAGAAGTCGCTCGTCTTGTCGAGGTCGTCGGCCTTGATGGAGACCTGTCTCAGTTTTTCGATTCGCATGCGCGGCCACCTCCGGCTATTATTTAGCATGGCTAATTAGATTATTTAGTGATGCTAAGTAATGTCAAGCGATAACATCGAACTCGCCACGGTGCTCAATTCCGCCGTTACGCATTTATCACGTCGAATTCGCCGGATCGACGATGCGCAGGACATCGGGCGTGCCCGATTGTCTGCGCTGTCGGTGCTGGTCTTTGGCGGCCCGAGAACCTTGTCGGAACTCGCCGCCGACGAGATGGTGTCGCCCGCGACCATGCACCATGTCGTCAACGGGCTGGTGAAGTTACGGCTGGCAACGCGACGAACAGACGCGGATGACAAGCGCAAGACACGCATCGAGGTGACCCTGCGAGGACGTCAGTACATGGAAGACGCGCGCCAGGCCCGCCTCGATTTCTATACCGCGCACCTCGACAAGCTGTCCGCAAAGGAGCGGTCGGCGGTCGCCGAGTTTGCGCGCCTTGCGGACGATTGGGTTCGGGGCGGGTAGGGATGTAGCCATCCCAAGGCTAAGCTGGTAACTTTGTTGCGTTTTTTTCATCGGGGCAGGTCATGGCATTTCCCAAAGTTGGCAACAACGCGCCGGCGTTCAAACTGAAGAATCAGGACGGCAAGGACATTGCGCTCAAGGACTTCAAGGGTGAGAAGAATGTCGTGCTTTATTTCTATCCGAAGGCCATGACGCCGGGATGCACGACCCAGGCCTGTGGCGTGCGCGATACGAAAGCAAAATTTGCAAAGGCCGATACGGTCGTCCTGGGTGTGAGTCCCGACGCGGTCTCGCGCCTGGTGAAGTTCCGCGAGAAAGAGAAGCTCAACTTCGACCTGTTGTCCGATGTGGATCACGAGATTGCCGAGAAATATGGCGTGTGGGGACTGAAGAAGTTCATGGGCCGAGAGTACATGGGCATCAATCGTGTAACGTTCATCATCGGCAAGGACGGCAAGTTGAAGCATGTGATGGAGAAGGTGAACACCAAAACGCATCACGATGACATCCTGGAGATCGTCAAATCGCTTTGACCCGACGTGGGATAGCAGCGAGTTCAGTTAATCAGTATTAGTTCAAGAGGGAGTTTTCGGCAATGACCGACAACATGCGTGTGGCAGACAACACCGGCACCATTCCGGTTCAGGATCGCCACAAATTCGACGAGGGTGCGCTTGCCGCATTCATGAAAGATAACGTCGAGGGCTTCGCTGGCGACCTGCTCGTGGAAGAATTCGCTGGTGGCCAGTCGAACCCGACCTA
Organism: Pseudomonadales bacterium; assembly: GCA_020443245.1. Taxonomy (GTDB): domain Bacteria; phylum Pseudomonadota; class Gammaproteobacteria; order Pseudomonadales; family Azotimanducaceae; genus JANQJA01. The sequence continues at coordinate 6,370 of JAGRIN010000098.1, read as the reverse complement.
CATGCTCACCAGCGGGGACATGAGATACGTGCTGCGTCGCAAACCGCCGGGACAGCTACTGAAGTCCGCGCACGCAGTCGACCGGGAGTACCGCGTACTCACGGCGCTCCGTGACACCGACGTGCCGGTGGCGAAGACCTATGCCATGTGTGAGGACGAGTCCATCATCGGCACGATGTTCTACATCATGGAGTACCTGGATGGTCGCGTGATCTGGGACAGTACGGGTGGCCCGTATTCCCCGCAGGAGCGTGGGGAAATATGGGATGCCGCGAACGCCGCGGTGGCGAAGCTGCATAACGTCGATTTCGAAACGGTCGGCCTGTCCGACTACGGCAAGCACTCCGATTACATCGCGCGCCAGATTTCACGTTGGGCGGGTCAGTACGAGTACACGAAGACCGTCGACAATCCCTACATGGACAACCTGATCGACTACCTGCCGAAGAACATTCCTGAAGACGACAGTTGCACGATCGTGCACGGCGACCTGCAGATCGCCAACATGATGATGCACAAGGAGAAGAACGAGGTCATCGGTATCCTCGACTGGGAACTCTCGACACTCGGCAGTCCGCTCTCCGACTTTGCCTACCTGTGTCGGCCCTATCGCGACGCGCTCCGCAACGCCGACCTCAAGGCGCTTGGTATTCCGAGCGAGGAGGCGTTCGTCGAGGCCTACTGCAAACGAACCGACCGAAGCGGCATCGATAACTGGGATTATTACATCGCGTTCAACATGTTCCGTCTTGCCGGCATCCTGCAGGGAATCGCCAAGCGCGTGCTCGACGGCACTGCCGCCAGCAAGCATGCTGAAACCGCGGGCGCGGGCGCGTACAACATGGCGAAGCTCGCCTGGGCCCAGATCGACAAGAGCGTCAGGCTCGACTGAGGGAGAAACCATGCTGGTACTGGCAACCACTGAACGGGAATACCCGTGGGGCGTCCTGCGCTCCACGAATGCGAGCAAGGTCAAGGTCATTCTCGAAGAGAAGGAACTGGACTACCAGGTCGACAGGCTGCGCCCGGGTGACTTGTGGAAGAAGCCGGCCGAGTTCCTGGCGAAGCATCCGCTCGGGAAGGTGCCTTATCTCGAAACCGATCGTGACGGCATCATCTACGACTCGACGGTGATCAACGAGTACATCGAGGATCGCTACCCCCACAATCCGCTGAAACCGGACGATGCAGTGAGCCTCGCGCGCATGCGGATGATGGAGAACATCGGTGACGAGGCGTTCCTCGTCGGGGACCTGCCGAAGGTCTGGATGCCATATTGGTCAAAGCCGGAAGATCGCAACGAGGAAAGCATGCAAGCCGGGCGCGACGGGCTCCGTGCGCGTGGCCTGCCGATCATTGAGCGTGAACTCGGTGACCAGGATTACCTGTGCGGCCACTTCACGCTTGCTGACGCGCCATTCATGGCGGTGGCGATGGTACTCGAGGTGGACGGTATGGATCTCTCGGACTTCCCGAAGACCGCCGCATACCTCGATCGGCTACGCAGGCGGCCGTCCTATCGTGCCATCAGCGCGAGGACATCGCTGGACGATTCAGCGGGCCGCAGCTAGGCGGCCCGCAGTCAGGCAAGAAACTGCTCGAGCCTGGCGTTGAATACCTCCGGTATCTCGAAGTAGCTACTGTGCCCCGCATCGCCGAGATTGGCGAACCCGGCGCCCGGCACCGCGTGTGCCAGCGCTTCGATATACGCCGGCGGGAACAGCACATCGTGATCGGCAGTGATGAACAGCGTCGGGACCTTGTAGTCATCAATGCTGTCCGTGTCCACGTCGATACCGGCTTCGCCAATCTTGCGCGGGATCACTGCAGGGTCAATGCTGTTGAATGCGCTGATTTCAGCGTAGAGCACGGCGCCCACCGGATTCTTTGCCGGGTAGTCGGCGGCCAGCGCGGGCGTGCTGAATGACGAAGTCCGCTGGCTGACCAGTTGTATGACGGCGCGCCGGTCATTCACGGCGGAGGCGTGCGTGAATACGCCCGGGGTGTGCGACATCACAAGACCGTCAACCCGGTCCGCATGCCGCAACGCCAGCTGCGATCCGGTCCATCCACCCATCGACTGGCAAATGAAGGTCGCCGTCGAGATGTTCTCTGCATCGAGAATGGCCAGCGCGTCGTCAGGAAACCACGCCGGCCTGAAGTCATCGACCGCGCAATGCGAACGACCAAAGTATCGATGGTCGAATACGATCACTCGGTAGTCCGGTGAGAAGTGCGCGACCTGGTTGAACCAGATCGCGCCGTTTCCACCCATCCCGTGTGCGAATACCAGTGTCCTGTCGCCTTCGCCGTGTACCTCGTAATAGATCGAGGTGCCGTGACTCGATACCGTCGCCATAAGTGCTCCTGTCAGAAACCGGGGATGCCCTTGTCCAGTTGGACACCAAAGGAGTTGAGCGCCCAGGACACAAGGTTGTACTGACCGACCGTGAACACGATGTCCATGATCTGTTCGGTCGAATAGGTCTTCGAAAGTCCGGCCCAGGTCTCATCGGAGACGAACGCATCGTTGTGCAACTCGTCGGTGGCCTTGATCAGCAGACGCTCATGCTCTGCCCAGCCGGGGGCGTCGGCGCCGGTCTTGATGTTTTCGATTTCCTCGTCAGTCATGCCGGCGCGTTTGGCGATGACGACGTGCTGGCCCCATTCGTATTCCGCTTTGCACAGCCAGCCGATACGCAGGATTGCGATCTCGCGGTCGCGGACAGAGAGCGTGGACTTGCCCAGTATGTGATTCGCGAACACCATCCACCGCTTGGCCAGCTTGGGATGGTTCGAGAGCGTACGGAAGATGTTCAGGACGTTGCCCTGTTCCAGCAACGCTTTGAATGCGTCCTGTTGTTCTTCATTCCATGTCGATTCGTGCAGCGGTTCGATCCTGGGTTTGTCGGTGCGCATGGTATCCCTCTTTGTTGGTCTCGCCGCACTATAAGAAATTTGTACCCCCAGTGCTATGATCCGGGAAATTCCCTGTGGAGCACGTCGTGGCCGATATCATCCTGCATCACTATCCCGAATCTCCGTTCTCGGAGAAGATACGCCTGCTGCTCGGCTACAAAGGTGTGCCGTATCGCAGCGTCATCATCCCGATGATCATGCCCAAGCCGGATCTCATGCCGCTGACGGGCGGCTATCGCAAGACGCCGGTCATGCAGGTCGGCGCCGACGTTTACTGCGACAGCGCCATCATCGCGCGCGTCATCGACGAGCTGGCGCCGGCCGACTCGATCTACCCGGCGAACCTGGATGCAACGGCAGGCGCCCTGGCACATTGGACCGACACGTTCTTCTTCAAGGTCGCGGTGGCCGTCGCGTTCCAGCCGCGGGCGATGGAGCGCAATTCGATCCTGGCCGACCCCGAAAAGGCCGCCGCGTTTGCCGCGGATCGTGCCGAACTCTCGAAAGGCTCGACCGAACTCCGGATGTCACCCCACATTGCGATTCCCCATGCCGTCTCTCATTTCTCGCGCCTCGAGCGGCAACTTGAGGCAGGCAGGCCGTTCCTGTTTGGTAACAAGCCGGTGATTGCCGATTTCTCGACGTATCATTGTCTCTGGTTCATCGCGGCCAATGAGGTACTGCGCGACATGTTCGAGCCGTTTCCCGCCGTGCGTGACTGGATGGATAAAATGGCCGCGCTCGGCCTCGCAGAGGCGATCTCGACGACGGGTACCGAGGCGCTGGAAATCGCTCGCGCGGCGACGCCGAAGTCAGTTGGAATTGTCGATGCGTCGTGTGGCGACGGGCTCGAGCCCGGCAGCGCTGTCGAGATTATGCCGATCGATTACGGGTTCAATCCTGTCAAGGGCAGGCTTACCGTCGCAACGACAGAGGAGTTGGCCCTGGTTCGGGAAGATGCGCAGGTCGGTGAAGTTGCCGTGCATTTCCCGAGAATGGGTTTCCAGGTCGCGGCTTCAAGCTGATCACTTCTGGCCAGAGAGGTCTCTGGCCACGGCGGCAATCTCGTGCACGTGCGCATCGATGACGCCCTGTGCCCTCAGCGCCTCGTCCAGGCGCAGTACATATTCGAGGTTGTGACCGCTCGGGCCACGCGATGCGATGACCTGCGAGGCGATCTCCTCGTATTGCGCCTCACCCAGGTAGTTGGGGTTGTCGTCGGTGGCATGGTACGTCATGCCGCGCACCGATGGTGCCCCGGAAAAGTGAATGTCGACGACGAGCCGGTCGTATCCGCCTTTCTCACGATAGTCGAGATGTTCGAGGACTTCTTCGCGGGACGCGGGGTCAAGCCGGTATGCCATGCCGTGGCAGGTTTCGCCCGGCGTATGGACAAGCGTCACGACACGCCCGGGTTTGCCCGGCACGCCGCGATGATCTGTCGAGCCTTGCCAGAATCGTCGCGACCAGTCACGAATGAAGCCGGGACGTGCCTCACCGTAGGGAAAGTCGGCACGCCAGATCAGTGATCCATAGCCGAATATCCAGGTAGTGTCGGGTTCATCCATCGTAGAAATAGGGAGAATGCAGCCCGATAATCGTTCGTGCGCGCTTGTTCTCGCCCGCGCGCGAGATGGCATCGGCGGAGACCTGGTTGACCTGTGCTGTCGTTCTTACACGCTGCGCGATATCGCGTCGACCGTAGTGGACCTGCAGGAAGAAACGTCCCTGGTCATTCGGCCCGGTAGGGAGCCGGCGGTGCCAGACGTCGGAGACGAACAGGCCCACATCGCCGGCATTGCAGATCAGCTTCACGGCACCCCGGCCTTTGTAGGTCAGGTTCTCGTTCATGAGTTCATCGACCGGCGGGAATCGACCGGAAAGATGACTTCCCGGCAGAACGCCTGTTGGTCCGTCGCCTTCGGTGCAATCCTTCAGGAAGATGTGTGCGCCGATAGCAAAAACCGGATGAGGAATGTCTTCGGGCCACTCGACACCATCGGGTAAGGGCACATGGGGGCCCGCGTCGACATGCCACGCCTGCGCCGGGTCGTTGGGCTTCGGTGTGTTGCGCCAGGCCGTGTTGGCGATCACATGGCAATCCTCGCCCAGCAGCGGCTCGATCACTTCGAGAATGCGTGGATGCGCGATCGCGCGCTGGCAGACTTCGCTGCGATTGAACATCTCGTAACGGAACATGTCGTCTTCCGCTTCCGGTCGTTTGCCGCCGGTGCGGTCGTCGCGGGAATATTCATCGAACACCCGGTTGATGTCCTGGCGTAGCGCCTCGACTTCGTCCGGACCCAGGGCGCCGCGAATGATTGTGCAACCATCGCGTTCGAGTTCGATCGACTCGACAGGCACGCCGTCGGGTGATCGGGAAGTGAAGTAACCAGCGACACGTCGCAGCATGGTAGCAGTACCTGATAGCGCAAGATGAGATCGAGTTTAGAGCCGGGTTGCCGGGATGGCAATTTCACCTAGAGGTAAGGCAGGCACCCGGTGTCGCCAAGTATCTCCTGGAGCCGCTTTGCGGGTTCCCCGGTGACGGATTCGCGCAGCTTCTTCAGCCGGTCGTAGCACTTTGCCTGGTATTTGAAGACGCCTTGCGAGAAAGGCGCACCGTCGATTTCGAGCGTGAGGGCGTCGTCGCCGGCTTCGATTGCGGCGAGGTTGGCGGCGAGGAAGGGCAGGTACGTGCGGCTCGCATATTCCAGCAATGAAATCACTGCCGGACGGATCCCGGCACGCCACTCGCCGTCCACGCCGCTCAGGTCGTTGGTACGGCGGACCCAGTCATAGACGCGAGGCGCCTCGCTTCGCATGACAAGCATCGGCGTGTGGTCGCTCGCCAGCACCTGCAGCTGTCCGAAGAGCCCGAAGTCGCCAAGTGAAGGCCGCGATCCGAACAGGTATTCGTCACGCGTCACGAAGGTGCCGAGTATCGACAATACCTCGTGATAACCGGCTTCGATGACGTGCGCGTTTTCCGGGGTGCAGCCGACCAGGGCCATGCGGGACACCTGCCTCGCGCGTATGGCCTCCGCGGCGCGTTCGAGTGCCTCGCCGGTCACACCGGGCGAGTTGTCCGAGATGATCTGCCTGGAACTGTAGACCTGGTCTTCTTCCCTGAACCAGCGATAGTGGAACATCATCTTGGTCAGCCACTCATCGCCCATGTCCTCGATCAGGTCGGAGAGGAAGCGATGGCAGGGATCGTCCGGCAGGATTGAGCGTTCGGCGTGGCGCTCTTCCAGCAGGTAGGCGAGCGGCGTCGAGTCCACCCGCAATTCACCGCTTTCCGGCAGCCTGAGAATGGGAATCACGTTCGGCCCGTCATGCTTCAGCGTCTCGCGCAGTTGCGGCGTGATGAGCACCCAGTCGAAGGGCAGCCTGCGATAGCGCATGATCGCGCGCATTTTCATGGAATAGGGCGAACCGCCCCCGCCGT
>JAGRIN010000097.1 GCA_020443245.1 Pseudomonadales bacterium | reverse complement strand
TACACGAACTACGAGGCGGGTCCAGCGCAGGTCGTGTCGCCGCGCGCCAACACGCCGCCCGGGACGCTGACAGCGTGGCAGATATCGGATGTCTATGAGGCGGCTTTTCAGCCGCCCAACTCCCCGCCGCGCAATGCCAGGTGGGAGGATGTCGAGGTCGAGGATGAAGGCATCGTAAACGTCTCGCGTTACCGGGCCAAGCTCCTTCGCAATGAGCGCAGGGAGAAGTCGGTGAACAAGGACCTGGTGTTTGCACGGGTGCGGATTCACTCGGATCACGACCAGGTCAAGAAACTGTGGCTTGGCTACAGTGACGAGGTCCTGGCCATGTTGAATGGCACCCCGATTTACGAGGGTAAAGCATCGTTCGGACATCGCTATCCGTTCTCCCTCGGTATCGTCGGCACGGACAACGATGCCATCTACCTGCCGCTGAAAAAGGGAGACAATGAACTGGTACTCGCGGTTTCGGAGATCTTCGGCGGTTGGGGATTTGTCGGTCGTTTCGATGATCTCTCTGGTCTCCGGCTGCCCGACTAAGCGGTGAGCGGAAACTCTGCGACCACGTCGTAGCGTTGGCCGGCGCGCGTCCGGACTGACTCGAACAGGCAGAACGCCTCGAAGCTGATCTTGAATGCGGGTGCTATGGCGCCTGCAGGGGGCGCGAGGCGACAGCGACGCGCGAGCGTGACATGGGGTGTCCAGTCCCGCTTCTCTGGCCGGAGCCCGGCACGCCTCGCGGCGCTGGCCGTAGCGCGTGCCAGCGTTGTCGCGGTTTGCGGCACCGACCTGGGGCCGATCCAGAGAATACGGGGGCGCGGCCAGTAGCCAAGTTCATCGAGCGTTAACCGTAAAGGTGCATTGCGAATCCCGCCGGCCTCATCCACCAGTACCTCGAGGCTGCGTTCGGGCACTTCTCCCAGGAATGTGAGCGTGATGTGGAGGTTCGCCGCCGGCACCGGATGATCCAGCGGAGGGAGCGATTTCGACCGCCAGTCGGCGATTTCGAGCGCTTCGTGCGGTGCCGGCTTCAGGCCAAAGAAGAGTCGCAATCATTTCCCCCTGATTCAACTTATTGATTTAAAAGAATTTAGAGGACTTTCTGTACGAATTCACCATACATTTGAAGCGAATATGTAAAAAGTATGGAGGGATCTCCATTTTTAGCCTAAAATGCGCGGCGTCATGAAGCTCTCCATCGCACAACGAAGCAGTATGGTACTGCTCTCATTGCTGGCCATCACGGCAATGAAGCCGGTCTCTACTGACGAAGCCATGACCGCTGGCCGGGACGTCACACCTGTGCTGAACGCGGTGCCGTTTACGCCTCCTCCTGTGATGCTGGGCGACTCTGCCGAGTACACGCCGCCGGATTTCGCAGGCTATCGAGACGTCAGCGCTCGCAAGGCAGCATTCTACGACTACATGGTGCCGAAGATCCGTGCCGTCAATACCGAGGTCCTCCGTGAACGCGACTGGCTGGTTCAGCTTGCATGGCGTGTGGCCGAGGGGCAGCCGATAGCCGATGCCGACGAGGCGGAGCTGGCGCGCATGGAACGCCGCTACTCAGTCGACGACAACAAGGGCACCGTTATCTCTCGAATTGCGGAGCTGATGCGCCGTGTTGACGTTGTGCCGGCGTCGCTGGTCCTCGCGACAGCAGCGAAGGAGTCCGGATGGGGTACCTCCCGGTTTGCGCGCGAAGGCAACAACTACTTCGGGATCTGGTGCTTCTACCGTGGATGCGGGATGACACCGCGTGATCGTGACGAGGGCAGGACGCACGAGGTCGCTACCTTCGATACGGTTGCCGACGGCATCCGCTACTACATCCGGACGATCAATACCCATCCGGCGTACGACACGCTTCGCCGGATGAGAGCCGACGCGCGTGCCCGCCATGCACACCTGCCCGGGTACGATATGGCAGCTGGCCTGACAAGCTACTCCGAGCGCGGGTTGGCGTACGTCAAGGAAATCCAGTCCATGATCCAGTACAACCAGCTCGCCCGTTTCACCCGCCGCAATCCTGTCTGATTATCCCTGGCTCGCCTGGTGCGGCGCACCGGCCGTGCTTTCGTTAGTTAACGTTTCGCGAGTCAACCTGCGCAATGCGGCGAGCCTGGACCTCAAGTCATCGCCGATGCAGTAGAGCGCCGGTACCAGGAACAGCGTCACGAACAGCGCGAACAGCACACCGAACGCGAGCGCGAGGACGGCGGGTTTCAGGAACTGCGCGTCGGTTGAACGTTCCGACATGATCGGTACGAGCCCGATAAACGTCGTCAGCGTCGTGAGCAGGATGGGCCTGAATCGCGCGACACCGGCCTCCACGACTGCATCTGTCGCCGCCCGGCCCTTCTTCCTGAGTTGTTCGACATAGTCCACCAGTACAAGGTTGTCGTTCACGACGACCCCGGCCGCTGCCCCAATGCCGAAGTACGAGAACATGGCGAGAGAAACACCGAACAGGAGGTGGCCGTAGATCGCGCCCATGAACCCGAACGGAATAGCAGTCATGACGAGCAGTGGCAGCCAGTAGGAGTGGAATGCGACCGCGATCAGCGCATACATGACAAACAGGGCCACTGCATACAGCGCCATGATCTGGTTCAGGAATATCTCTTCCGATTCCGCACTGCCGCTGACGCCGACCTGCAAGCCCGGATATTTCTTCTTGAGGCCAGGCAGGAAGTTTTCCTTCATGTCAGTGTTGATATCACTCATGAGGTCGCTGGTCACCTCGGCAGTCACCTGGATCATCCGCTCGCCGTCCCGGCGCTGGATTGTCTGTGCGCCCTTGGCGATCTCGACGTCCACGACTGACATAAGCGGCAGCTCGCGGCCGTCCGAGGTTCGCACCATGAAGTGATTGAGGCTCTCAAGGTTGTAGCGCTGCTCTTTCGGGTAGCGCACCATCACCTTCACGTCGCCATACTCACGTGGCAGGCGTTGTACCTCTTCGCCAAAGTATGCCTGCCGAACTTGTTCAGAGACTTCAGCAAGCGTTATGCCGAGTTTTTCGGCGCCGGGGCGCAGCTTCATGTGAAGCTCGTCAGTCTCGCCGCGCAGGTTGTCCCGGACGTAATAGGTACCCTCATACTTGTAGAGCTGTGCCTTGACGTCGTTGCCAGCCTCCCGCAGCACATTCGTGTCCTTGTGACGCAGCACGAAACTCACTTGCGGGTTCGAGTCGTTCATCGTGTAATTGACCTGGATCTCGTCCGCGTCCGGGACATCTCCGACGAGTTCGCGGAGTCGCGTCGCGGCTTCTTTGGCGGAGAGATCGCGAACCTCCGGTGGCGCCAGCTTGACGATGGCGATCACGCTGTCGCGACGGGAGCGGGTATACCAACCTTCGATCAGTTTGCCCGTACCGCCCTCGGTCTTTGCGCGTTCGTCGACCTCTTCGATGAGTTTCTTCTCCGCCACCTGTAGCTGGTCGAGCACCTGCAGTGCGCGGTCGTAAGGCGTACCGGTAGGCAACACGACGTTCACGTAGATGAGTTCGTTCTCGACCTCGGGCATGAACGCGAACTTCACCCAGCCGGCAGAGAACACGCCGATGCTGATGACGAATACGCTGATGAAGAAGCTGGTCGTCAGGTAGCGGTATCTGACGGCCCAGTCTACCCAGCGCCGGTAGTAGTTCTGGCCGAAATGAACGAAACCTTCCTCGAGGTTGCGCTGGATACGGGCGAACTTGCCCAGATGATCGCGGTGGTGCAGGTTGTTCAAGTGCGCCGGCAGGATGAAGAATGCCTCGATCAGCGATATCGTCAATGCCAGCGTGATCACGATCGAGAATTGTCGTGTCATCTGGGCTTCCTCGGTGGAGAGGAAGAACCATGGAGCAAAAGCGACCATCGTTGTCAGGACAGCGAAGATGACAGGCTTGGCTACCGCCATCGTGCCCTGGATCGCACCATCGAGCCCGCCGCCCATCGTGTGGCTGTGTTCGTGGATGCTCTCGCCGACGACAATGGCGTCGTCCACGACAATGCCCAGTACGAGCAGGAACGCGAATGTCGACATGATGTTCAGCGAAACATCGTTGGCGGGCAAGAGCGCAAAGGTTCCGAGAAACGACACGCCGATACCTGCGGTGACCCACAGCGCGACCTTGGGACGCAGCGAAAGGATCAGTACGAGAAACACCAGGATGAGGCCCATATAGGCCGACGAGGAGATGGTGCTCATCCGGCTCTTGTAAGCATCGGCAGTGTCGAACCACAGCGAGAGGCTAACGCCCTTCGGCAGGGTTGGCTGTGTCTTCTCCATCCATGCGCGTACCGCGTCACTGGATTTGACCACCTGCATGTAGTCTGTCGACATGATCTGTATGAGCACGGCCGGCTCACCGTTCATGGTGGCGAGAATCTCGTTGTCCTCGAAGCCGTCGACCACTTTCGCGACATCGCCCAGGCGCACCGTGCCGCCGTCTTCGGTCTGGCGGACAATAATCTTCGAGAAATCTTCCTCGCTATTGGCAACGTTCCGGGCACGAAGCAGGACGTCTCCTGTTTCGGTACGGATGCGACCGGATGACAGGTTGACGGAACTGCCGCGAATTGCGCTCGCGACTTCGTCGAACGTGAGTCCATATCGGCGCATGTTTTGCTCGGAGAGTTCGATCGACACTTCTTCAGCGCGAGTGCCGAACAGTTCGACGATCGAAACATAGGGCAACTGTGCAACCTGGTCGCGCAGGTCCTGCGCGAGCCGTGTCAGTTGCTTCTCGTCGATATAGCCGTGGACTGCGATCCGCATCATTTCGTCACGGTATTCGACGCGTTTCACTTGCGGCTTTTCGATATCGCGCGGTAGCGAGTTGACCGAGTCGACAGTGTTCTTCACATCGTTCAGGAACGCTTCGATATCGGTTGAAGGCAGCGTATAGACTTCAATGTGTGCGTTGCCTTCCTGCGCGGTCGAATAGACGCGGTAAACCTTGTCGAGATTCTTCAGCGCCTGTTCGACGCGTACGATAACCTGCTCTTCCACTTCCTGTGGCGCGGCCCCCGGCCAGGTGATATCGATCGAGACCTGACTGGGCTTGAATACCGGAAACGCCTCGCGTTCCATCGAGGTGAAACCAAGGAAGCCGGCGAGAAAGATACCGAGCATGAGAAGGTTGGCGGCGACGGGATTGCGCGCCCACCAGGCGATTACACTTTGCATGGCCTAACCTCCTGTCGCGCGCGGCATGTGGTGGTCAGCAATCGACGACTCGTCAAAGCCGTATCGCATCGGTTCGAGCGCCATGCCCTCGATGGGGTTGCGAATTGAGGAAACGATGACCTGCTCACCGGCTTGCACCCCGCTCGATATCACCGCCTCGGCGTTGGAGCTGTGGGTCACGGTCACATCGCGGATGGTCAGGCGGCCGTCGTGCACGAGGAAGACCTTGTTGCCTGCTCGAAGCGCCTCGCGTGGGATGATCACGGCATTTTCGATCCGCCGTCCGACAATTTCGGCGTTGACGAAAAGTCCCACGGCGAGCGGCATGCCCAGTTGCGAGACGCTTTCTGCGTAAGGCGAGTCGACCTGGGTGATGCCGTAGACCATCCGGGTCTCGGGATCGACCGCGGCGTCGAGACTGACGAGTCGGCCCTGCCAGTGTTGCTCGTGGCCCGAGACCTGCGCGCTCAGGTTGACTTTCGGCTCATTGCCGGTCGGTGCGACGTAGCCGATCGGCAGGTCGAGCGAGGCGAGTTGAGAGTCGCTGAGCGGTATACGCACTTCCACGGCGTCGGTGGCGAAGGCGCGGCCGAGCCGGGTACCCGGCTGGACATATTGTCCGATGTCCACATCCTTGGACCGGATACGACCATTGAACGGCAGGCTGATGCGGGTACGCTCCAGGTTGAGGTTCGCTTGTTCGAGGTCGGCCTTGGCGGCTGCCAGCCTCGCCTCGGCTTCGGCGACCTGCGGTCGCCTGAGTGCCAGGTCGGAAGCGCCTTTGGCACCCTGGAGTTGTTTTCGCGCCACGTCGGCGTCGGCGAGAGCCTGCTGGAGGCCGACTTCGGCCCCGGCGACCCTGGCTTTCGCCTGAGAGAGCGACAGACGGTAGTCCTCGTCTTCAATGGTGATCAGCGCCTTGCCTGCTTCGACGACACCGCCCTCCATAAATTCCGGTGAGACGGCCGCGATGCGCCCGGCGACCTGGGCGACAATGTCGACTTCGGTTCGTGCACGCACTTCCCCGGAGGTTGAAACGAGCAGGTCGACATTCGCCTCTTCGACGTCCTGCACAAAGACACTCAGTGGGCGTGCCGCTTCGGTTTTCTTCTCTGGCGCCGGTTTGGTGAGTTCCAGGATGGCAAAAATCGCAGCGCCGACCCCCAGTACGGCGACAGGTGCGCCGAAAGTGATGATTTTTCTCACGATTTGTTCTTCCAAGGATTTAGTGCCTTAGACGCAGCGTCCCGGCATTCGGTTGTGAAGGTTACGCATGTTTGGGCTCGCCGAGTTCAGGCGGCCCACGCCTAGCGGCACGAGGGCGGTGGATTGTTCTGGAGTTCGCGCAGTTTGGCGTATTTACAGAAGCTGTTGAAGCACCCGATCGAGATATGAACGAGGCCCGGAATACCGTCCAGGAAACCCAGTCGGAAGATATAGAACTTGAAGAAACGGACAATCGGCGACGTGGTCAGCTTGAACATCGAGAACCGGCGGCCCCGGGCGTAGAGCTGGCGAGCCTGCAGGGTCGTGTACTGATTCTGCTTTTGCAGGTATTCCTCGAGCGAGCCTTCCGAGAAATGGTCCAGGTCACCTTCGAGCCGATCGACCTTTCCTTTCAGGTCGACTCGTTCGTGCACAGGGTCCAGGGTCCAGTGCCCGGATTGGCGGTTGAAGAGTCGCAGGCACCAGTCAGGATAGCCCTCGCCGTGGCGCAGTGCCCGTCCCATGAAGTGATTGCGGCGGTTGATGACGTAACCCTGGGCATCGGGACGGCCTTCGAGCAATCCGGTGATCGACGCGCGCAATTCCGGGGAAACTCGTTCATCGGCGTCGAGGCTGAAGATCCAGTCGTGGCTCGCGTTTTCGAGCGCAAACTGCTTTTGTTGGCCATATCCGGGCCACGGATTTTCGAGAACGCGTGCCCCGACAGACTCGGCAAGCGCCCGGGTACCGTCGGTACTCCCGCTATCGATGACGAGCACCTCATCAAAGAACGAAACACTCGCCACGCAATCGGCGATATTGTCGGATTCATTGAGTGCAATGATCGTGGCTGTTGCCCGGACTTGAGTCATCCAGCGAATCGCCTGCCATTCGGTCAGGGCAGTATAGCAACAGGAAAAACCCTTTTCACAGGTGAGCACCGAGGGATGTGATGGCTGTCTCGACCTGGTCGACCGTAATCGATCTCATGCATCGATAGTTGCCGAGGCATGCCTCGGTCCGGCAACCGGGATCACATGCGTCAGTGCCCTTTACAACGACCTGGTGTGAGGCGCGCGGTTGCCACCTTGTCAGTTCGGTAGGCCCGAACAGGGCGACGACGGGTGCACCCGCGGCGGTGGCGAGATGCATCGGTCCGCTGTCGTTGCCGATGAAGACGTGTGTCCGCTGGAACAGGCCTGTCAGTGCCGTGAGCGAAAGCCTGTCGCACGCGTTGATTACGGGGTGGTGCATGGACTCAACCATTTCTTCGACCCGTGCACGTTCACCGGCGCCGGCACCCACTACGACAACGAGCCAGCCTGCGGCTGCCAGCCGGTCTGCCAGCGATGCGAAACGCTCGATGTCCCATTGCTTGTAATCTTTTGTTGCCGAGGGATGAACGCAGGCAATCCGAGCGTGCCCTGCGAGTGCTCCTCGAGCCAGGGCGCCGTGTCGACCCGCGGAATCCGGTAGTAGTCGGGGCTTTCCGTCGGGACACCGATGGCCGCGGCCAGGGTGGTAAAATCGTCGAAGCAGTGTCGCGTCACCTGGTCGACGGGGACAAGCCGGTCGTAGGCGCGTGGCCGGTAGCCGAAGTCCGGTCCGATCCGGGTGCGTGCTCGTGCCATGCGCATCAACCTGGCAGAAACGACGGAACCGTCGATATCCAGCGCAATGTCGTACCGATACTGCCGCAACGCGCGAATGAACCCGAGGTAAGCGCGGGCCCGGGCGAGGATGGGACCGCTTGCGACAGCTCGGCGTGGGTAGACCAGCAGCGGAGCGTCTTCGCCGAAGGCGGCCCGCACAAGGTCCGCGAGATTGTCGTCGACGACCAGCGTTACGTCACCTGCCGCGCGGCTCGAGAGCAGCGCGGCAATGGCTTGCATTGCGATGACCATGTTGCCAAGGTATCGCGTCGGCATGAGGACGAGCAGCTTGTTCAAGAAGCGTTATGGCGACTGACACGTGAGGACATCATAAACCGAAGCGAGCGTTCATTGGCAGAAGAGAACTTTCTTCATCCCCGCTACTGGCCTACCTGGGTCGGCTACTGGCTCATCTGGGTCGTGGTCCGGTTGCCTCAACGTGTCCGCCTTTTCATCGGCGCGCGCCTCGGTGATCTCGCGAGATGGCTGGCCGTCGACAGGCGCAGGATCGTCCTGCGGAACATCGAACTGTGCTTTCCGGAACTGGACGAGCAGGCCCGGGCGCGCCTGGTACGGGACATCTTCCGTTCGGGCGGCATGAGCATTATCGAGACTGCTGTCGCGTGGCTGGGTCGTGGTTCGTCAGTCGTCGGCCGGATGACGATCGAAGGCGTGGAACACCTCAGGGCGGCGCAAGCGCGGGGTAAAGGCGTCATTCTGATGGGGATGCACATGCAGACACTCGATCTGGCCGGTGCTTGCCTCAGTCAGGAGATCGGGTTGAACGTGATGTACCGCGCGAACAAGAACCTGCTGATCGAAAAGATCATGACCGAGGGCCGCAAGCGGCTCTATCCGTCTGCCATTGAACGGGGAGACGTGCGGAGCGTGATCAGCAGCCTCTCTGCAGGCGATATCGTCTGGTATGGGCCCGACCAGGATTACGGTGCACGCAACGCCGTCTTTGTCCCGTTTCTCGGGGTACCGGCGGCAACCACGACCGCAGCGTCACGAATCGCGAAGATCACGGGCGCCGCCGTGGTGCCGATTACATATCTTCGTGTCGACA
>JAGRIN010000096.1 GCA_020443245.1 Pseudomonadales bacterium | reverse complement strand
CCCCGCGTCGTCCTGAGCGAAGTCGAAGGACCTCGGCGCCCGAGACCCCGTCGGCCACTTAGACCTTCAATCCACCTGCCTCACCGCACCCTTGTCAGCACTGGTAGTCATCATTGCATAGGCCTTGAGTGCCTTGCTGACCTTGCGCGTTCGCACTTCAGCCGGCGTCCACGCGTCGCTTCCCCGTGCTTCTTCCTGTTCGCGCCGCTTTGCCAACTCGTCAGGTGTCAGGTTCACATTGATCGTGCGAGCGGGAATGTCGATGTCGACGATGTCACCGTCGCGTATCAGGCCAATCGCGCCGCCTTCTGCTGCTTCCGGTGAAGCGTGACCGATCGAGAGGCCGCTGGAGCCCCCGCTGAACCGGCCGTCGGTCAGCAGTGCGCAGACTTTGCCGAGTCCCTTCGACTTGAGATAACTCGTGGGATACAGCATTTCCTGCATCCCCGGGCCGCCGCGCGGTCCCTCGTAACGAACGATGACAACGTCACCGGGCTTCACCTCGTCGCCCAGGATTCCCTTCACAGCGCTGTCCTGGCTCTCGAATACCTTTGCCGGACCGCTGAATCGCCAGATGCTTTCATCGACGCCCGCTGTTTTGACGATGCAGCCGTTCTCGGCGATGTTGCCATAGAGTACGGCGAGCCCGCCCTCTGTGCTGTAGGCGTGCTCGACATCACGTATGCATCCGGTGGCGCGATCGGTGTCCAGCGTCTCCCATCTCGTATCCTGGCTGAAGGCAACCTGTGTCGGAATGCCGGCGGGGCCAGCGCGATAGAAGGTAGTGACCTGCTCGTCGGTCGTTCGCATCACGTCCCACTGCTGGAGCGCGGCGCGAATCGTCTTGCTGTGGATCGTCGGCAGTTCCGCGTGGAGTAGGCCCGCTCTCTCGAGCGATCCCATGATGCCCATGATGCCACCGGCCCGGTGCACGTCTTCCATATGGTACTGGCTGGTAGACGGTGCGACCTTGCAGAGGTGCGGAACCTTGCGTGAGAGACGATCGATGTCGGTGAGCGTGAAGTCGAGTTCCGCTTCCTGCGCGGCCGCAAGCAGGTGCAGGATTGTATTGGTGGAACCGCCCATTGCGATATCGAGGCTCATCGCATTTTCGAATGCCTGGAAATTGGCAATGTTGCGCGGCAGGACGCTCTCGTCATCGTTCTCGTAGTAGCGTTTGCACAGTTCGACTACTGTGCGCCCTGCCTGAAGGAAGAGCGCTTTGCGGTCGGCATGTGTTGCGAGTACAGAACCGTTGCCCGGCAGGCCGAGCCCGAGGGCTTCGACGAGGCAGTTCATCGAGTTCGCCGTGAACATGCCGGAACACGATCCGCACGTCGGACATGCGCTGCGTTCGATCTGCATGGTTTCGTCATCGCTGACGTTCGAGTCTGCTGCAGCAACCATCGCGTCGATGAGATCGAGTTTGACGAGCTTGTCGCTGAGCTTCGTTTTACCGGCCTCCATCGGGCCGCCGGACACGAACACCACAGGAATGTTGAGTCTTAAAGCGGCCATGAGCATACCGGGGGTGATCTTGTCGCAGTTGGAAATGCACACCAGCGCATCGGCGCAGTGCGCGTTGACCATGTATTCCACGGAGTCGGCAATGATTTCCCGGGAGGGCAGGCTGTAGAGCATGCCGTCGTGGCCCATGGCGATGCCGTCGTCGACGGCGATGGTGTTGAATTCTTTCGCGACGGCGCCGGATGCCTCGATCTCGCGGGCGACCAGTTGCCCGAGGTCTTTCAGGTGTACGTGACCCGGCACGAACTGGGTGAAGCTGTTGGCCACCGCAATGATGGGCTTGTTGAAGTCATCGTTGCTCATACCGGTCGCGCGCCAGAGTGCCCGGGCGCCCGCCATGTTGCGGCCTTTGGTGGAAGTGTGTGATCGATACCGGGGCATGCCTTCTCTCCTCTTCTGCCGGGAGGCACATTTTGGGGAGACGGCATCGTTGAATAAAGTGATATATCAGCAACTCTATATTGCGAATTCCGGAATGTATCTGCGCAGGATCACCAATGCACTGATGGAATGAATGACATAGAATCAGAACCAAACTGGAATACATGAATATGATCGAGAACCTCGAAACGCTGCTCGCGCTGGCGCGCACCGGCACGATGATGGAAGCGAGTACCGAACTGCGTATCTCGCAGTCCGCGGTGAGCAAAAGGATCGCGGGGCTCGAGCGCTACTACAATCGTAAGCTCATCCAGAAGAAGGGGCGCAGGGTCGAACTCACGCAGCACGGCAAGCAGCTGGTCGACCGTATCTCCCCGATCCTCTCTGAACTCCGGGACCTGTTCGTCCAGGAGGCCAGTGCGGCACGAGGTGAACTGGTGATCGGGGTCTCCGACGCGATCCTGTCTTCCTGGGGTCCGGGTGTCTTCATTGAAGTGCAGGGCGAACTGCCAGAAGCGTCGTTTTCCTACCATGCGCACAGGACGCCCGTGGTGCTCGATCGAGTGAGATCGGGCGAATTTATGGTGGGGGTTTGTACAGGGTCCGATGCACTCGACACGGACCTGCAGTCGGAAGTGCTTATCAACGAGCCGATGGTCATCATTCCCTCGGGACTCATGCCGATCGAACTGCCGGCGCGTGGCGAACTCGGGGTCATTACGATCGAGGACTATTCCGGTGCGTGGCGTTCGTTCAAGGATGAAGTGAAGCGTCTGCGGATTCGACGAGAAGTTGCCCTGGAGTCGTTCTTCAGCGTGGCGCAGATGGCGATTGCCGGCTTCGGCCACGGGATGGTGCCCATCGGTGTGGCACGCACGCTCAAGGTGCCGGAAGACCGACTGATCAACTTGGGCGAACACGGCCTCATGCGGCCGGTCCGGTTCGTTGCGAGGAAGTCGACCTACTCACTGCCGCTGGTAGCGAGCTTCTACCAGTCGCTTCGCGAGAGGCTGACGCAGTTGGATTTTGCGATAGCGTGAAGGAGAGTAGCCGATCATGAGCCGTTGCGTACTTCTGGTGTTGATGTGTGTCCTGGCGCCTGACGCCGTTTCTGACGATGATATCAAGGCGCTACACGATGAAGCCGTCGGGATCGTCGGGGATTTTGCAGGAGAACTGAAGCCTGCACTCATGGCAGCGATGCAGGAGGGCGGCCCTGTTCACGCGATTGACGTGTGTTCCGAGCGAGCGCCTGAAATCGCAGAGCGATTGTCGGCTGAGTCTGGTTGGTCTGTCAGCCGCGTCAGCCTCAAACCACGTAATCGTGAGACTGGCCAGCCCGACGCCTGGGCAAGGGCAATGCTCGCGACATTCGATGCGCGCCAGAAGGCGGGTGAGCCTGCCGAGAACCTGGTCGTAAGTGAGGTTGCCGACGGCGAGTTCCGGTTTCTCAAGGCGCAACCGGTCGAACCGCTTTGCCTTGCGTGCCATGGCAAAGCGCTTGCGCCGGCAGTTCGTGAGAAGCTGGCAGAGCGTTATCCCGACGACCACGCGACCGCCTATTCGCTCGGCCAGGTGCGTGGCGGGTTCTACCTGAGAAAGACGCTCTAGGGGTTATCCTCGTCTTTCTCTTCTTCGTCGAGCGGCGCAAGTGAGAGGCTGTCGAGCGAAGATGACTTCTGGTCGGGCTTGGCTGCCGGTGCCGCCGGCTTCGGCGCGCTCGGCGCGGCGCCTGCCTTGCCAAGAAAATTCGCTCGTCCCGGCTTGGCTGGCTGCGCGGGTTGTGACGTCGCCTGTTCCTTCTCCTTGCCGCCCTGCGGACGTTCGTCCAATGTGATCTTGAGTCGCAGGTTGTTCTTGGAATCCGCATTCTTGAGCGCTTCTTCGAGCGTGATGCGCCCTTCCTTGTAGAGCTTGAAGAGCGCCATGTCGAACGTCTGCATGCCTTGCTCTGCCGACTTTTCCATCAACTCCTTCAGCGAGCCCACGTCGCCTTTTGCGATCAGGTCCGCGGCACGCGGTGTGCCCAGCAGGATCTCGATCGCCGCCGCGCGCTTGCCGTCCACGGTGGGAATCAGGCGCTGGGAGATGATGCCGCGCATGTTCAGCGAGAGATCCTGTAGGAGCTGCGGATGCCGCTCTTCCGGGAAGAAGTTGATGATGCGGTCCATCGCCTGGTTCGCGTTGTTGGCGTGCAGAGTCGACAGGCACAGGTGGCCGGTTTCGGCAAACGCGAGCGCGTGCTCCATGGTTTCCTGGTGTCGAATCTCACCGATCAGGATGACGTCCGGTGCCTGCCTTAGCGTGTTCGCGAGGGCTTCCTCGAACGAGGCGGTGTCGGTGCCGACTTCACGCTGGTTTACGATGCACCCTTTGTGCGGGTGCGTGAACTCGACCGGGTCCTCGATGGTAATGATGTGGCCTTTGGAATTCTGGTTACGGAAATCGATGAGCGCCGCCATCGATGTCGACTTGCCGGAGCCGGTGCCGCCGACGAACAACACGAGACCGAGCTTGGACATGATCAGTTTCGGCAGCACGGGCGGCAGGCCAAGCGTCTTGTAATCCGGCAGTGTATTACCGAGACGCCGGATAACCATGGACACCTGGCCACGCTGTTTGAAGATGTTGACGCGATAGCGTCCGAGACCGGACCGGGAGATCGCGAGGTTCATCTCGGGGTTGGAGGCGAACTGGGTTCGCTGCTCCTCGTTCATGATGCTCTCGGCGAGTTGCCCGACTTCGCCGGGCTTCATGGGCACGTCACTGAGCGGCGTCAGGGTGCCGTAGAACTTCGCGGAGGGCGGCGCCCCCGTGCTGTAGTAAAGGTCCGAGCCCTCTTTCTCGACCAGGATTTTGAGACAGTCTTCGAATTCGACCTGGGCCATCGGTTCCTTCCTCAGGGTGTGCCGGAGGGCCAAGGATAATACAGGGCACATACCACGTCATCCGGGGCGCGTGTCGTCCTGGGCAGAGGGGCGCAGCCCCGGCGTCGAAGGACCTCGGCATCCGGGTGCGCTCGTTCCGGTGTTTGGGGTTTGGCGGTGGGGTTTCGTTGCCGGTTTGGGGTTGCTGCGGCGCAGAGGTCCTTCAACTTCGCGCTTCGCGCTTCGTTCAGGACGACGGGGTGTCGCGCTTCGCGCTTCGTTCAGGACGACGGGGTGTCGCGCTTCGCGGTAGGTTCGGGACGACGTTAGTACGTGAACTCGCGCCCGGCAGGATCCGTCAGCGTCAGGCGATTCTTCTCCGCGCTTTCGGTATAGCCGATCCGCTGCGCGTCGATGCCGTACTCTGCTGCCAGCGCAATCACATCGCCGACAAGGTGATGCGGGAGGTAGATCTCCATCCGGTGTCCCATGTTGAATACCTTGTACATCTCTTCCCACGCGGTGCCCGATGCCTGCTGGATTGCCGCGAACACGGGCGCTGTCGGAAACAGGTTGTCTTTGACGAAGTGGATGCCCTGGCCGAACTTGAGGCACTTGGTCTGGGCGCCGCCGGAACAGTGGATAAGCCCCTTGATCTCGCCTTCGTGTAGCTCGAGCAGTTTGTAGATAACCGGCGCATAGCTCCGGGTCGGGGACAGCAGCGCCTCGCCGACCGACAACGTGGAGCCGGGCAATGCGTCCTCCAGCTTGTAAGGGCCGCAATAGACCAGGTCTCGCGGCACGTTCGGGTCGAAGCTCTCGGGATACTTCTCGGCATAGTAGGGAGAAAGCAGGTCGTGCCGTGCACTGGTCAGCCCGTTGCTGCCGATGCCACTGTTCTCGCGGGTCTCGTAGCGCGCCTGTCCCGTGGATGAGAGTCCCACGATCGCGAGGTCGGGTTCGATGCGGTTCGCGATCACATCTTTCTTGCGCATGATCGCGACGGCGCAACTGTCCACCACCACCGTACCGGTCAGGTCGCCGACGTCTGCAGTCTCGCCGCCGCCGGAGTGGATGGGGACGCCATGGTCACGAAGCTGCGCGAGGAAACTTTCCGACCCTTCGATCAGCGCGGAGATCACTTCACCGGGGCAGTTGAGCGCATTGCGGTTGACTGTGTTGGAAATCAGGATCCGCCCACCACGACCCACGCAAAGCAGGTCGTCCAGGTTCATCACGATGCTGTCCTGTGCGATGCCGTGAAAGACACTCGCGTCGCCGGTCTCCTTGTACTGCAGGTAGGCGATGATGGACTTCGTGCCGCTGCCGTCTGAATGAATCACATTGCACTTGTCCGGATCGCCGGAGAGAAAGTCCTCGGTCAGCTTGCAGAACGCGCCGGGGACGGCACCGGCGTCGAGCGTATCGACAACGCTGTGCACTTCCGTCTTGTCTGCGCTGACGCCGCGCGATTGATAACGACTACCGCTGCCGCCCGCGACCAGGTAGCCGGAGCGATCCCGCGCGATCAGCACGCCGCGAAACTCGAGTTGGCGCAGGGCTTTTGCAACCGTATTGGCGGCAATGCCGTTGTCAGACGCCAAGCTCCGGATGCTGGGCAGCTTGTCGCCGGGTGCCAGTTCCCCGGCATTCACAGAAAAGTGGATCTTCTCGATGATTTGCTGGAAGACCGGGACGGCTGAGTCGTTGTCGATATCGAGTTTCATGGGTGTCCTGTACTAATGGGTGTCCTGTACGAATGGGCACGCTAATCTGTATCGCGTCGATAATACAGATTAGTGCGCGCGTTGCGAAGCCGTCTGTCGGTAAATTGCACGGATTGCCGGTGGTTCTGTCGACGAACGGCCCCTATAATGCGCGCTCTTTTCGAGGGGCATCGCGTGGCCGAGAGAGTTGTGATCGTGGACTACGACGCAGGAAACCTGCGCAGCGTCCAGCGAGCGTGCGAGCATGTCGGCATACCTGCCGAAATCAGCGCCGATCCGGCTGACATCCTCGCCGCTGACCGGGTGATCTTTCCGGGCGTCGGGTCTGCCGCGAGTGCCGTCGATACGCTGCGAAACCGGGGACTCGACGTTGCCTTGCGCGAGTTCTACTTCAAAGGTAATCCGCTCCTTGGCATCTGCCTCGGCTGCCAGATCGTGCTGGAATTCACGGAGGAAGGTCGGCGCGACTGTCTCAGCCTGGTCGAAGGCGTCTGCCAGCGCTTCGATTTCAGGGACCGCGTGCTGAAAGTGCCGCACATCGGCTGGAACGAGGTCGAGATCGTGCAGGATCACCCGCTTCTCGCGGATGTCGCGAGCGGCGATGAGTTCTACTTCGTTCATTCCTACTACACCGTGCCGACCCACCAGAAGAATGTCTATGCGATGACCGAGTACGGCCTCCGCTTCTGTTCCATGCTCGGTCAGGACAACCTGTTCGCAACGCAGTTTCATCTAGAGAAGAGTGGACGGATGGGTCTCTCAATCCTGAACCGCTTCAAGGAGTGGCGATGCTGAGCAAACGCATTATCGCCTGTCTTGATGTGCGCGACGGCAAGCTCGCGAAGAGCGTGAAGTTCGTCGACACCCGTGACATCGGTGATCCGGTGGAGAAGGCGCGAGAATACTACCTGGACGGACTCGACGAGCTGGTGCTCTACGACATTACGGCATCCAGCGACAAGCGCGACATCATGCTCGACGTTGTCGAATCCGTGGCGCAAGAAGTGTTTATTCCGTTCTCTGTCGGTGGCGGTATCCGCTCGGTGGAGGATGCGAGCAAGCTGCTGTGGGCCGGCGCCGAGAAGATCAACCTGAACAGCGCCGCGGTGCAGAGACCCGAACTCATCGCCGAATGTTCGTATGCGATCGGTAACCAGAACGTCGTACTCTCGATGGACATTCTGCGCGTCGGTACGTCACGCGATTTTCCGAGCGGCTACGAGGTTGTCATCAACGGTGGCCGCACGCCCATGGGTATCGATGCGCTGGACTGGGCGCTCCGTGGCGAGGAACTCGGCGCTGGCGAACTGGTCGTCAACTCCATCGACGCCGACGGCACACGTGAAGGTTATGAGATCACGTTGACCCGCATGATTGCCGAAGCGGTCTCTATCCCGGTCATCGCGTCCGGTGGCGCAGGCAAGCCCGAGCACCTGCTCGAGGTCCTGACGGAAGGCAAGGCGGATGCGGCACTGGTCGCCTCAATGGTTCACTTCGGCGAATACACCGTCAGTGGGCTGAAGCAGTGGCTCCATGACCAGGGTGTTAAAGTACGTATGCGCTGGTAGCCAAATCAGGAGGAGACAATGTCCGAATCGAGATTCGAAGCCATTGAAACCCGACTTGCATTCCAGGAAGACTTGCTCGGAAAACTCGACGATGCACTGGTGTCGCAGCAAAAGCAGATACTGGAACTGCGCGAGCAGGTCAGGGTGCTGGGCCAGCAACTCGCTGACCTTGAAGCATCGGCCCCGGTGCAGGAAGACTCGCGCCCGCCGCATTACTGAGGAGAGGACATGAAGGCCGTCCACGTCGCCGAAGACAAATCGCTAACCTGGCAGGATGCCGATACGCCGGTGGCAGGACCCGGCGAAATACTCATCAAGGTTCATGCGACAGCGATCAACCGCGCAGACCTCTTGCAGCGTCGCGGCGGATATCCGCCACCTCCCGGCGCGAGCCCGTTCATGGGGCTCGAGTGTGCGGGCGAGGTGGCCGCACTGGGTGAGGGCGTGTCCGGTTTCAAGGAAGGCGATCGCGTCTGTGCACTGCTCGCGGGTGGTGGCTACGCGGAATACGCGGCGGCGCCCGCGGGCAGTGTTGTCCCGATTCCCCGGGGTTACTCGTTCGCGCACGGCGCCGCGTTGCCCGAAGTGTTTGCGACCGCCTGGCTCAACTTGTTTATGGAAGCGGGCCTGGCGCCGGGCGAAAAGGTCATCCTGCATGCCGGCGCGAGCGGCGTGGGAACGGCCGGCATTCAACTCTGCGCGAGTTTCGGCAATCCTTGTTTCGTAACGGCCGGCAGCGACAGCAAGATCGATACCTGCATCGAACTCGGCGCCGAGGGCGGCGCCAACCGGCACACTGAGTCGTTCTTCGACAAAGCGTCGAAGTTCGTCGGCAGCACAGGCGCCGGCGTGATCCTCGATCCCGTCGGCGGTGCCTACCTTGAAGATAACCTGAAACTCCTCGGGCTGAACGGGCGCCTCGTCTTGATCGGACTCATGGGTGGCAGCAAAACCGGGATCGATCTCGCGCAACTCATGATGAAGCGTGCGCGCGTCATCGGTTCCACGCTTCGCGCGCGACCGATCGAAGAGAAGGCAGCTGTGATGGGTCAACTTCGTGAAAGAG
>JAGRIN010000095.1 GCA_020443245.1 Pseudomonadales bacterium | reverse complement strand
AGGAAGAAGTGTGGATCAGGAAGGGCATCGAGGCGCGGCGCACCCGCAATGAAGGGCGTGTGCGGGCGCTCGAGAAGATGCGAGAAGAGCGAAAGAAACGTCGCGTATCGCGGGAATTGAAGCTCGAGGTCGATGCGGGAGACCGGTCGGGCAAGATTGTCATTGAGTGCGAAGGCGTGAGCAAATCTTACGGCGAGCGTGCAGTGATTCGCGATCTCGACCTCGTCATCCAGCGCGGCGACCGGGTGGGGTTGTTGGGTGCGAACGGTGCCGGCAAGAGTACGCTGCTGAAACTCCTGCTTGGACGCGAGAAGCCCGATGCGGGCACAGTCAAGCAAGGTACGAAGCTCGAGATTGCCTACTTCGACCAGGTTCGCGAACAGCTCGACCCGGAACAGTCGGTGGCCGATTGCATCTCCGACGGCCGTGAATACATCTCGATCAACGGCAAGGATACGCACGTCGTGACGTGGCTCGGCAACTTCCTGTTTACGCCGGAGCAGGCACGGGCGCCGGTGCGTGTGTTGTCGGGTGGCGAGCAAAATCGATTGTTGCTGGCAAGATTGTTTTCGTTGCCGGCGAACCTGCTCGTGATGGACGAGCCGACCAACGACCTGGACATCGAGAGCCTGGAACTTCTCGAGGAGCTCCTGCTCGAATACAAAGGCACGGTGCTGCTGGTGACTCACGACCGGACCTTTCTCGACAATGCCGTGTCGAGCCTGCTTGTGTTCGAAGGAGAGGGTGTTGTGCGCGAGTTCGTCGGTGGCTTCAGTGACTGGGTTGCCGGAGGCGGCGACTTCTCGTCATGGCATGAGCCCGATTCACCGCGAGCGGTTGCAGGGAAGGTGGTCGCGAGTGGTACGTCCCACGAGGCGCGCAAGGCTGAGAAGCGTGAGCGGCAGAAGTTGGTCCGCGAGCTCGCTGAACTGCCGGAGCGGTTGGAGCGGGTCGAAAGCGAGATCGAGAAGATCCATGAGGAGATGGCGGAGCCGGCTTATTTCAACGGTGAAACGTCCCACCGCCGCGAAGTCGAGTCGAAGCTGGCGAAGCTGGAGGCGCAGCGGGATGATCTCTATGCTCGCTGGGAAGTTCTCGAATCACAACAATAAGAGAGGATGGATATGGCGACGATTCCAACTTGCGCGGAAGAATTTACCCTCGACTGGTTCAATGAAGTCCTGAAGGATCGCCTGCAGGGTGCCAGCGTAACCCGCGCGGAGGTCACGGATTCGCAGACACCCGGCCAGACTTCAGAGATCGCGGTGATCGACCTTGCCTATGATGCAGCCGATGCGCCGGTGCCGACTCGCCTGATCGGCAAGTACGCGAGCAAACTGCCGATAGTGATCGAACAGGTCGCGAAGGTATACGGTCTCTACTGGCGCGAAACCAGCCGTTACCTGGATATTCCGGAAGTGGGACTCCCCAGCCCGACCTGCTATTACTCAGACTTCGATCCCGGGACGCAGGCGTTCGTCATCCTGATGAATGACCTGTCGCCTGCGACGTCGCCGTCATGGGCGTCGACTCCCGAGCAGGTCGCCGAAGCAGTTTCCCACTTGCCGGCTTTCCACGCGCGCTGGTGGAACGATGAGTTCCTGCGCAGCAAGGACTGGCTCGTGCAGTACGACAACCGTGACTTCTTTGCCGCCTCATCCGGCGCGGCCTACGCAGCAATTCCGCGGCTGCGTGAACTCTTTGGTGAGCACGGCGAGCATACGGCGTCGGTGCTGGAACCCTGGTGTACCCGACAGGATGATATGGCCGCGTATTTTTCGGCGAAACCGTTTACCTACGTTCATGGCGACTATCATCCCAAGCAGATGTTCTTCGCCAGTGAGCGTGGCGGTGAGTTTGGCATCATCGACTGGCAGTTCAGTTTTGTGGCGCAAGGTGCCTGGGATCTCGCGCGTATCATCGCGCTCGGCCAGGACGTTGAATCAAGGCGCGCCACCGAGCGAGCCCTCATCGAGGGTTACCACGCAGGCCTGCTTCGTCATGGGGTGAAGGACTACTCGCTCGGCGACCTTGAGGATGACTTCCGCGTCGGGCTCGTGGTGAACCAGCAGATCATGGCGATTGCACTCGTCGACACCGACATCGGTCTCATTGAAAAGGAGTGTGCGGGTCTCGGCCTCGACTGGAAAGACGTCATGATCCAGCGCGGCGAGGCCGCCGTGCGCGACTGGGACGTGCTGGATTTTGTGAATTCGATCTAGGGAGAGAGGCGATCGATCTGCCAGGTGTCGTCGCGCTGTTCGTAGCGAAAACGATCGTGCAGGCGAAACTCGCCGCCTTGCCAGAACTCGAAGCGATGGGGCGCCACCACGAAACCACCCCAGAAATCCGGCATGGGAATTTCGCTGCCTTTGAAACGGGCGCTGACTTCTTCGTATCCGCCATCGAGGTGGCCGCGGGAAGGGATCACCTCACTTTGGTGATGTGAGACCCAGGCAGCGATCTGGCTTTCGCGCGGTCGCGTGGCGAAGTAGACGCGGCTGTGTTCGCTCGGCAGGCGCTGCGCGGTCCCATTCACGATCACCTGGCGATCCATCGCGAGCCAGGGGAAGTGAAGGACGACTTGCGGATTGATGCCAATGTCCCGTGATTTGTGGCTTTCGAAGTTCGTGTAGAAGCAGAATCCGTCGGGGCCAAATTCCTTCAGCAGGACGATCCGAGCGGAGGGTTCGCCGCCAGCGCCCACGGTGCTGACGACCATGGCAGTCGGGTCCTGGATGCCGGCATCGATCGCCGCATTCATCCAGAGCGAGAATTGGTCGAACGGTGATGCGAGGAGGTCTGTCCAGTCCAGGTTTGCGAACCCGTACTCTCGCCTTTTGTCATTGAGATCCATATGGCCCCAGGCCCTCGTTCATATCTTCAAGCAACCATGCCAGGGCGTCATCGAACTTCCTGAACACGCGCATCTCATACGGCGCCTCTTCCATCTCGGTGTAGGTACCCGACATCCTTGCGAGCCCGAACGTCAGGTCGTTGGGCGCCACGATCGCGGTTTTGCCTTCGGTTCTGTCGGCGCCGAGCTTCGATGAACGAGCGACAAATCGCTGCAGCATTTCCGGCTTGATGTGTGTCGCTTGCGCGTCGGAAAGGTCCCACAACATCAGACGCGTCGAATGTTGGACGAACGAATCTTCCAGTACACCGTACATCTCGTCCCGCACGATCCGTCCATGAACGGTGTGCGTGGCGAGCGACAGGCATTCGTTCCGTGTCGTGTCAATCGGCATCTGCAGACAGACCTCGCAATCCTTGCGTACCCGGGAGTCTAACCTTCCTTGGTCGATCGCGCCACACGGCCGCCTCGCAGGGTTGGGGACAGACAGTTACACTAGCGTATCTCCAAGCATAACGTTCCATGACCGAGGCCGAAGAACCAACCACCGCAGAGAAGATTCTTCTCGTCGATTTGTGCGGTACGCTGTATCACGCCAACACGACGTGGGCGTTCCTGCGCTGGTACTTCAAGGATGAGCGCTCGTTCCGCACGTTCGATCGGTTCGGACGCATGGCCCCGATTGCTGCGTTAAACCGTCTCTGGCCCGGTGATGTTCGCAGGCTGCGTGCCATCGGTTACCTGGCCGGGCACCAACGGGAATCGCTATCCCGAGCAGCCAACACGTTTCTTGACTCGCTGGACGTGATCCGGGACGTTGAAGAGAAGGTGCGATCCCTTGCTGATCTGCACGACCGCGCGGTCCTGGTGTCGTCATCGCTCGACTTTATTGTCGAAGCAGCGGCGCCGCGGTTTGGGTTCGAGTCATTTCACGCCACAAGATTGGCGTACGAAGACGGCATCTGTACCGGCAGGATTGAGCGCGACCTGCTCGGGCGAAAGCATGAGGTGATTCGGGAAGAATTTGGCGGCGCCTTGATCACGATGGTGACGGACAATCGCGGCGACGCCAATTGCATTCCGCTCGTGACCAAGGTCATCGGTGTCGCCGGGGCCGACCGGCGTGCGGACGTCAACTTCTGGTCGACGCGAGCAAGGGAAGTGATTGTCTATCATGAGTGAACGACGCCGCATCTTCCTGGTGCCCATGGCGTACTTCTTCGCTACGCGCTTGTCCGGCGTGTTCGCCGCAGTCTCCTGGATTGCGATTTACCCGCTCGCAATCGCAGTTTCGGCTGTGCTGTATGTGAGTCCGTTCGATCTTGAGAGCTGGCTGGGCGTCGTGCTTGCCATGCTTGCGGTCTACAGCCTCTATGAACTGGGCTACATGGATAACGACACGCGGACCGTGGCGCGTGAGTCCTCGCCGACCGAACGTCTCACCGACACGGAGAAGCGCTTCTTCCTGAGATATCGTTGGCGGATCGTCGTGTTCCGGCTCGTATTCGTCGCAGCGCTGTTGGTTTGCATTCGCCTCCTCGTTCCTTACAACGTCGGTGGCTTCTACGGTCTGCTCGCCGGCCTCGGCGCTATCGCGGTGGGCTTTGTGTTGTACAACTCCACTCGCGGTCGGCTCAACCTGCCGCTGCATGGCTTGCTCGTTGGCGCGAGATTCTGTACGCCGGGACTCATCGTAGTTCCTGCAGGCAGGTGGGAATACCTGACGCTTATGCTGGTCGCGTTTCCCTTGCCAAACCTGGTCGAGCGGGCGGGCGAGGGACGGTATGACATCCAGCCGCTTGCGCGCGTCGCTGCTCATCGGGACGGCTTCCGGGTGATCTACTACTCGCTTGCACTGTTTGCTGCGGCGGCGCTTTTCTATGAGTCGCGCATCGGGATTCTGTCGTTGATCGTCCTCGCGTGGTTCTTTTTGGTACGGCTCGCGGGTTTTGTTGCCTCGCGCCTCGGTGCGCGCGGCGCGTAAAGCTTGCAGGAAAAGGCCTGGGTCAGGCCATGCCGAGCCAATGCTCGGCAACCTGGATCGCATTCAGCGCATTGCCCTTTCGCAGGTTGTCGCCGGAAGCGAAGAGTGAGATGCCGTTCTTCATGAACGGGATCTCGCGGATACGACCAACGAGCACCTCGTCGATTCCGGCTGCCTGGCGAGGCGTCGGGTATTGCGCCTTCCACGGTTCGTCGACGACGCGAACCCCCGGGAAGCGGGCGATCGCCTCACGTACCTCGGCGGCGCTGGCACTGGAACCGAGACTGACAGCCAACGAAACGGAATGGCCGACCACGACCGGCACGCGAACCGCCGTCGCATGGACGAACAGTCCCGGCGCGTGCATGATCTTGCGCATTTCTGCCTGCATCTTCTCTTCTTCCGTGGAAGTGTCGCTTCCTTCCCTGAACTCCTCGCATTGGGGAAAGAGGTTGAAGGCGGAGTTGTGTGGAAACTGGACCGGTGACGCGACGTTGAGCGATGCGTCTCCGCGCAGGCCGGCTTCCTGGCTGACAGCGCTCGCCGAGGCTTCGAGGAACTCCGCAACGCCCTCGCGGCCTTTGCCCGAAATTGCCTGGTAGGAAGAACTCACCACCGACTCGATGCCGAATGCGCGCTGGAGCGGCGCGATGGCCATGATGGCGACCGCAGTCGTGCAGTTCGGGCCGGCGACAATACCGCTGTTCGACGCGAGGTCGCCGAGGTTGATTTCGGGAATCACGAGCGGCACGTTTGGGTCGCCGCGAAACGCAGAAGACTGGTCGACGACCTTTGCGCCGGCAGCTACCATCTTCGGCGCCCACTGTTTCGCGATGGCCGAAGAGGTCGCGCTGATGATGAGGTCGAGGCCCTCGAAGTTGCCGTCGTCCAGCGCTTCGATCGTGTACTCGTTGCCTTGCCACGAGATCACCTGGCCCGCCGACCGACGGGATGCGAAGAGCCTGAGATGATCGACCGGGAACTTGCGCTCGGTCAGGATGCGAAGCGCCACGTCACCGGTAATGCCGGTCGCGCCACTAATGCCGATGCTGAATCCCATGTGCGTGCTCCCCGAAAATGGCAAGGCGCAAGATTGGGCCAAACCGCGCGGGAACACCAATCAATGTTAATCATCGATCTGATTCCGGGAGGTTATCCCTGGGTCAGGCTCGCCCGAATTTCATCAAAGAGCCAGTCACGGCCTGCATCGGGACCGGGTCGCTTCACGATCATCACACGAAAGGGACGCAGTTCGAGTGGCAGTCGCCGGGCAAGGAGTTTGAAGGGTGCGCTGTAATGAGCAGCCAGTCGGCCCGGGCAGAGAATTGCCGCATCGGAGTGACGGACGATCTCAATCGCCGTCGAGAATCTTGGAACGTTCGCGACGACGCGACGGTGGATTCCGTGACCTTCGAGTTCCGCGTCGGTGAACCCGCGAAATCCGCCACGGGTCGACATGGTGACAAACGGCAGTTCCTTCAATAACTTTTGCGTGATGCGCTGCTTCGCAGAGGGATGGCGCGCCCTGGTAACGAGCACGTACGGGTCGTCGTAGAGATGTTCTGCGGTGAACTCCGTCACCTCGTTGCCAAACTGTCCGAGTGTGATGTCGAGTTGGTCCTGCGCGAGTGCCACGATCGCCTCGCGGCCCACGATCGTTCGCAAGGTGAAGCGTGCACGTGGCGCCGATGCTGCAAAGCGCTTCATCAGTGGCGCAACGATGAGCGGCCCGAGCAGGTCCGGCGAGCCGATACGAAAGTCCCGGGTGGACGTCCCGGGATCGAAACTGTCGATCAGCCCCACCGCCTGGTTCGCCTGGTTCAATAACGACTCCACGATAGGTGCGAGTGCCAGCGCGTGTTGGGTCGGTTCGAGGCCGTGGGGCTTTCGAATGAAAAGCGGATCGCCAAAGAGTTCGCGCAAACGCCGAAGCGCGTGACTCACCGCGGGTTGGCTCAGCCCCAACTCGTCCGCCACCTCCACCGTTCGGCGGTATCGCAACACACCTTGCAGTATGAGCAGCAGCTTGAAGTCGAGTTGCCTGATCTTCGTTCTGTCTATATCAGTCATAACAAGATTTCAGTGTGGCGAATATTGCGGCGTCAGTATACTCGGTTCGTTCAGGCACTGGAGAGCGAGACATGAAAGCGGTCTACATTACCGAGTACGGTCCGGTCGAAGGCCTCGTTATCGGGGATGCGCCGATGCCCGAGATCCGGGACAAAGAGGTATTGGTCAAGGTTGCCTATGCCGGCTTGCGCTGGGGAGATGTCATGGCGCGCAACGGGTATCCCAGTCGGGCACGGCCGACGCCTTTCGTGGGTGGCCAGGAGGCAACCGGCATTATCGAAGCGGTCGGATCGGCGGTTGAAGGCTGGCAGCCAGGCGACAGGGTGATGGCGATGCCGGCGGGCGGTGCGTTTGCGGAATATCTGGTCGCGCATCCACGCCAACTGGTGAAGGTGCCGGACCATGTCCCGCTCGAGGCGATGCTCGCGTATCCGGTCAACCTGCGCACGGCCTACTACATGGTGTACGCCTGGGCGAAAGTGCAGGAAGGCGAACGTGTCCTGTTGCATGCGGCGGCGGGCGGCGTCGGTCTTCTGGCGCTGCAGATTCTCAAGCGCCGCTTCAAGGACGTGAGCGTGGTCGCACTCGCCAGCAGTGAGGAGAAGCTTGAACTGCTCCGCAGCGAAGGCGCCGACCATGTGATCAATCGGACAACCAGCGACTATGTAGCGGAGGTGCTCTACATTTGGGGGCCGAAGGCGTCGGGTTTCACGACCGGCGGCGAACGGGCCGGCGGTGTGGACGTCGCGTTCAACGGTGTGTCAGGTCCAACCCTCGACACCGACTGGCAGGTGATTCGCAAACGTGGCCGCTGGGTGATCTATGGTTTCTCCGCCGGACGCGGCCGGCTCGACACGTCGGCGTTCGGTTATGACGGCATCACGATCATGCCGTTTTCGTCGATTGCGTGGGCTGGCACACCGGAGTACCACGAGGGAACACGTTTTATCGAAGACTGGCTCGCGACCGAATCGTTGATCACCCCGGTCATTCACCCGATTGACTCGATGCAGGCGGTTCAGCGCGCGTTCGAGACAGGCGGTACAATCGGCAAACAGGTATTCGAGGTGGCAGCACTATGAAACTCATTGATCTGACCCGTCTGCTCGACACTGAGGACTACGACCGTTTGCCGGAACGCGTGAAACCCTCCTCGGTGAACATCGTTCCAACAATCGAATATGTCGCGCCGGCCGAAGGTGGCGCAGAGGTGATGTGCCAGATTTTCGGCTGTGAGAAACATCACTTGCCAGAAGGCGAGGGGTGGGGAGAGGAGCGACTCAAGATCAATACGCACCTCGGTACGCACGTCGACGCGCCGTTGCACTACGGGTCGCATTGCGAAGGCAAGCCGTCTCGAACCATCGAGCAGATCGGGCTCGACGAACTCTTCTGCGATGGGCTCGTTCTGGACTTGCGCGGTTTGGTTGACGACGGTGTGATTACCGTCTCGGCACTCAAGGAGGCCCTTTCAAAGAACGGGACGGCGCCGACAACGGGTTGCGCCATTTTGTTGCGGACCGGCCAGGAGCGTTACGCCGTGTCCGACATGGAGTGGTACAACTATCCGGGCATGACGCGGGAATCGACCTTGTTCCTTGCGGGACTCGGCGCCAAAGTGTTGGGCACCGATAGCCTTGGCTGGGACAGGCCGTTCCACGTGATGCGCCGCGCGTTTCGGGATACGGGCAACGCGGCCGAGATATGGGACGGTCACTTCGCGGGCCGTGACAGCGAGGTGTTCATCGTGCAACAACTCGATAACCTGAAGGCGCTGCCGCCTTCCGGTTTCAAGGTAGGATTTTTCCCGCTGCGCCTGGCGCACTGCAGTGCTGCGCCCGCGCGTGTCGTGGCATTTGTCGACTGACCTGTGACCTGATTGCCGGCTCAGTCGGCCTTCTGCCCGCGGGCGACATAGGCAGACATCAGGCGTTTGGCGTCTTCGCTCTGGGTCAGCTCCAGAAAGAGTTTCCATTCGAGCGCCAGGCCGTCGGCGAGCGGCATCTGCGCGCCCCGGTATATGCACTCCATGATGTGCCCGATGGCCATCGGAGGGCGGGCGGCAAGTTCGTGGGCGAACGCGAGTGCTTCCGGCATCAACTTGTCGGGGTCGCAGGCCTTGTGAACAAGGCCAATGCGTTCCGCTTCATCGGCGTCAACAATCTTGCCCAGCAGCAACATCTCCATCGCCTTGCCGATACCGAGCAATCGTGTCATGCGCTGCGTGCCGCCGCCGCCCGGCAGGATGCCGGCGTTGACCTCGGGCAGGCCGAGCGATGCGCTGCGGGACATGTAGCGAAACTCGCACATGAGAGTCGTCTCGCAGCCGCCGCCCGCCG
>JAGRIN010000094.1 GCA_020443245.1 Pseudomonadales bacterium | reverse complement strand
TGTGCGGAGCCGAAGGACCTCAACGCCCCCGCCACGACACTCTCCCCAACACTCACAGAACCTCCAGCACCAGCAACGGAACTCACCCCCCAACACCCCAAAAACCACCCCAATTCACCGCAAATACCCACCACCTGACCGCAAAATCACCCCACTCAGGCAAATTACCCGCAATAATTTCTCCTAATTCTTCAATAAGTTACGCCCACTCCCCACTTTTTTTGCAATTTTTTTCACTTTTTTATTGAGGGGTTTACCTTCTCATACGTTACAATTCGCCCGGGCCAGCCGGCACACGCCTGTGCGCCGGTGACAAGCCGTCCACAGCGGCCGGCCGGGGGCAGGCTTTCAAAAGAAGCCTGAATTTGTAGTTATCCAACTTGTGGGGGTAATCAATGGGAAAGAAAAACCGAACGGCAAAGTCCGTCGGAATCGCTGTGGCCGCGCTAGCGCTCGGCTTGCCGGCCATACCGACCTTTGCTGCAGACGAAGGCATGATGGAGGAGGTGGTCGTCACCGGTTCGCGCATCAAGCGCGACAACGCTTCCAGCATCAGCCCGATCTCGGTGCTTTCTGAAGCTGATCTCAACGCGTCCGGCAACCTGACGCTCGAGAACTTCGTTCAGGATATGCCCGCCGTCAACGGCGGGGACTTCGGGTCTGGCGTGAACAACGGCAACCCGGGTCAGGCAACTGTCTCGTTGCGCGGCCTCGGTCCGAACAGGACCCTGGTTCTCGTCAACGGCAAGCGATTCGCAGCAGCCGCCACCGGCGGTTATGTGGATTTGAATACCATTCCGACCGCGATCATCGACCGCATTGAAGTCCTGCGTGACGGTGCATCGACGGTATATGGCTCCGATGCCATTGCCGGGGTAGTCAACGTCATCACCAAGAAAGACTATGAAGGTGTCGACATCAACCTCGGTTACGACGTCACCGACGAAAATGACGGCGACCAGTACAACCTCTCCATGGTGTTCGGCAATACCTTCGACCGCGGCAACTTTGTCGTGGGCGCACAGGTCACCAAGCGCGAGTCGATCCGCCAGGGCGACCGTGACTTCTCGGCCTGTCCGTACTTCGATGACGGCACCATGAAGATCTGCGGTGGCAGCCCGACGACCACACCGGCCCGATTCACGCCCCAGGGCGCCGATTCAGGCCTGGGTGCACTGGTAGTCGACGGTTCCACTGTACGTCCTTACGACGATGCAATGGACGGCTTCAACTATGCCGCCCTCAGCTACCTGACCACGCCCCAGGACGTGTTCAGCGGTTACGCCAACGCCAACTACCAGGTCATCGACTCGAGTGCCTTCGGCTCCGTCAATGCAAGCCTGGAAATGACGTTCAGCAACCGGGAGTCGGATCAGTTGCTCGCACCGGTCGGCACCTTCTGGAGCCCGATCGTGCCGGTGACGAACCCGAACAACCCGTTCGGTAACGCGCTCTGTGCTTCCAACCCGCTGTGTACGTCCCCACAGGGCGTCGCCATCTCCCGTCGCGTTACAGAGTCGGGCGGTCGCGCATTCACGCAGGACGTCAACGCGTGGAAAATCGGCACCGGACTGGACGGCGAGCTGACCAACGGCATCTACTGGGATATCTCCTACACGTTCGCAAAGTGGGAAGAAGTCCAGCGTGACGAAGGACGCGCCGTACGGCCGTTTATCGACGAGATGCTCGACCCCGACGCTTGTGCTGCCAGCACCACCGGCTGCCCCGGCGTCTGGAACCCGTTCGTGGCTGACAGCATGAACGCTGCCCAGGTCGCTTACGGCTTCGTCGGCGTCAACACCAAGAACGAGTCGCAGCTCAACATCCTGCAGGCCAACGTCACCGGCGATATCCCTGCCCTGGCGCTGCCGGGTGGCAACGTCGGCTGGTCTGTCGGCTACGAGAACCGTCGTGAATCCGCTTCGTCCAGCCCGGACGGCGGCGCGGCCGTGGGTGCAATCTACGCAACCCCCGGTAACGTCACCGCCGGCAAGTACAAGGTGGATGAGTTCTACGGCGAGATCGTCCTGCCGATCCTGGCAGGTGCGCCGATGGCGGAAGTGCTGACGGTCGAAGGTTCGGCCCGATGGACCGACGTCGACTTCCTCGACGACTCCGAGTCAGTGTTCAAGATTGCGGCCGAATGGGCGCCGATCGCTGATGTCAGGATCCGCGCAACCTACGCTGAAGGTTTCCGTGCGCCGAACATCTCCGAGCTCTTCCTCGGCCAGCAGCAGTCGGCGGAATCCTACACGGATCCGTGTCGGAACTACGGTTCCAACACCGCGCTGAACGCCAATACGGTTGCCAACTGTATGGCTGACGGCCTGCCGGGTACCTTCAACATCGCAACTTTCCAGGCGACCACGCTGCAGGGCGGCAACCCCAACCTGAAGCCGGAAACCTCGGAAACGACGACCGTTGGCCTGGTGTTCACGCCAAGCTTCGTGGAAAACCTCACGGTTTCCCTCGACTGGTATGACATCAAGATCGACGACGCTGTGGGTACGGCCCCGACGTCGGAAGTCATCAGCCAGTGCTACGCCAGCGCGAACTTCTCTGACCCGCTGTGTGCGCTGATCGTCGGTCCGGCTTATCCCGGTGTCGACGAAACGCCGAGCACGACTGCACCGGCTCGTCGTAATGCGAACCAACAGCTCTCTGGTATTCTCCAGACGAACGCCAACCTCGCTACCTACGCGACGAGCGGCGTGGACTTCGAAGTCGACTACGGTTTCGACCTCAGCTTCGGGCATGTGCGCCTGAATGCGGTCGGCACTTACCTCGACAAGTACGACTACCTGCCCTTCCAGGGCGGTACCGTGGTCCACCTCGCCGGCAAGTTCGGTGGTGACCCTGCGTTCGGCAACCCGGCGACGTTCGCCAAGTGGCAGACGAACTACACTGCCTCGCTGACGACCGACTCCTGGGGCGCGACGCTCACGGCCAAGTGGATGGACAGCACCGAGGATATCGGCGCACTGCCCGCCAACCTGGAAAACACTGCAGCGGCTGTGTGGTACTTCGATATCAACGGGTACTACCAGCTCACCGAGAACTTCAAGCTCTCGGGCGGCGTGCGTAACCTGACTGACAAGGAACCGCCTTATGTCACCGCCTACGATGACATGAACACGATCCAGTACAGCTACGATACGCAAGGCCGTTACTTTTACACCCGGGCGGAAATGACGTTCTGATTGCGTCAACTTCCAAACGAGGGTAACGAGGACCCCCGGGAGCGATCCCGGGGGTTTTTGTTTGTGAACATGATAGTTTCTTTCGGGAACCTAACCGGTAGAGCCCAAGGGGAAATGCAATGAGAGTGCTTGTCTTTGTCGCGTGCCTGTTGCCCGCCAGCGCCGCCATCGCCGACCCGCTCGATGACTGCCGTCGTATCGACGGCGAACATGCTCGCGTTGCGTGCTACGACCGTGTGGTGGATGCCCGCGCGCCCGAGTCCGAGCCTGCCGCCCTGTCCCAAGACGCTCCCGTTACAAGCCATGAAAAGTCTGCCGCGCAAGAAGACGATGCGCTGTTCGGCAAGCACGAATCAGAGTCGATCGACATCCTGAAAGAGAAAGCGGGCGTCGCGAACGCCGATGCCATCGAACGCAGTGTCGCCGCCGTCACCACAGGCGCGTTCGGCAAGCTGCTTGTCGAACTGGACAACGGCCAGGCCTGGCGCCAGCTCGACAATGGCAGGTTGCCCCTGCAAACCGGCGACAGGGTCCGCATCGAAAAGGCCAGCTTCGGCTCTTACCTTCTCGTCAAGGCAACCGGCAGCCGGTCGATACGTGTGAAACGGGTACGCTAGGCGCCAGCCATCGAGTCCCGCAACGCCTTTTCCATCGCAGCGTAGTCGGCAAAGCCATACTTCGCGGCAATTTCTTCCTGCCAGATCGCGTCCAGTTCGGCGAGCAGTTCCGGGCCCAGCACGTCCACGTGGCTGCCCGTCTTGCCGTCACGCACCTTCGATGATTCACTGCCTGGCGGCAGACCCGCGTTCTTCTCACTCATCTCACGCATCATCAGGTCATCGAACTTGTCCTTGTTCGCCTGCATGAAGGCGAGAGAAGAGTTCTCCAGTGTGATGGCGAGCAGTTCATCGTCGAGCTCGATGCCGGCGAAACGGGCCACACGTCGAATCGTCGCTTCCTGGTCAGCCTTCATACCTTCGTACGACAACATCAGCACGTTCTCTTCCTCGCGTTGGTCCCACCAGGACGCGAGGTGGCGCCAGTAGGCCCGGCTTTCCGGATTCATGAAATCGGCGCGGGCAAAAGTCCCGATGTCGATCGCGCCCGGCTCCATGAACCAGCCTTCCATGAATCGATACATGGAAACCAGCGCGTCGCGCGGATCACGCATCGCCACAATATACCGCGCGCCCTTCGGCACATCGGTGTACGACAGGTGGCTCTTGAAACCTCTTGGCAGGCCACGTTGCGGTGCATTGAGCGGAATGCCGAGGAGCGGAGACATTTCGATCCACGGGACGACGCGGGAGATATCGTCATAGTCGCAATCGCCGCGTGTGCGCAGCGTGTGGAACATCTGCTGGAGCCAGGTGGTGCCGCACTTCGCGAACGGCGTGATGATCACGTCCGTCGGCAACGGGCGATAGGGCTCAGCCGCTTCGCCGGTCGGCGCCTGGCCGCCGAACATCGACCCCATCTTGTGGTGCATCTCTTCCATGCTCCGCGCACGTGACCGCTCTGTCGTTTCACTCATCCCCGCACCCCTGCCCTGTCGTTTGATCGGATAAATATACAACACCGAGCGCGTCATCGATCACAACCGTCTGTACCGGCCCCGTGAACAGACTGGTGCTTGCTCGGTCATGTTGTTCCCAATTGGCGGATGATCGGCGCGGGACCTTGGCATTCCTCGCGTTTTGCCGTGCTGAAAAGAGTTCGCTTGCGACAAACCTTCGCCTGGACCGGCGCGCCAATTGACTGTTTTTGAAGACTTTTGCCTGTTCCATCGGCCACGCACAACCACTCGTCGCACAAGATGAACTGCGGCGCTTCGACAGACGTAGACCGCACTGTACCTGAGGGAAAAATCGCCATGATGCACCAAAGATGCGACGAGACTCGGCGCGAAGCGTACGACGAGACCTTCTATGATCGTATCGAGCCCTTCGAGGGTTTCAGCCGCGCCTCCACAAGGCGTTACTACCGCGCGGCCCCACTGGACTGGGCGCTTGTCTGCACAGACGTCGCGGGATCGACACGCGCCATCAAGAGCGGTCGCTACCGGGACGTCAACGCCCTGGGCGTTGCCTCTATCGTCGCGGTCAAGAATGCCATGCCTGACATCGCTATTCCCTTCATCTTCGGTGGTGACGGAGCGACCCTCCTCATACCCCTGTCCCGAAGAGACCAGGCAGAGCGCGCCCTTCGAGGCCTCTCGGCCACGGCGGAGTCGGTATTCGAGTTGCCGCTTCGTATTGGTGTGGTGCCGGTTTCCGCGCTTGTGGACGCGGGCCACGATGTGCTGGTCGCGCGTCATCGAAGCAGCCAGAACATTACGCTCGCGGCCCTTGCCGGGAGCGGCGTCGCTGAGGCTGAACGCTGGATCAAGGACCCCACGCGCGCCGGCGAGTTCGCACTGACGTCCGGACAGGCTGAGATCGACCTCACCGGATTCGAGTGTCGCTGGAATCCCCTGCGCAGTCGACGCGGCAATGTCCTCAGCGTACTGATTTCATCGTTGGTATCGAACGAGGTGGAAGAAGAACGTGTCTACGCCCGCGTGATCGAAAACATCGAACGCATCGTCGACCCCCACGACCAGGGTTGTCCGGTCAGCCCGGCGAACCTGAAGATGACATCATTGCTCTCGCGTTTCCCACAAGAGACCGCTATCAAGGCCGGCACCCTGCGAGGGCGCCATGCCATGGCGAGACGCCTGCGGTCCCGGGTCGCCGTCTTCGTCTCATGGCTCACACGGATCACCGGCACAACGCTCTTGGGATTCAACTTCTCGCGCTACGTCACCGACCTCGTGGTCAACACCGACTTCAGGAAGTTCGACGGAATGATCAGGATGGTGCTCGACGTCACCCCGTCGCAACGCGCCGCGCTGCTTGCCTACCTCACCTCCGAACACGCGGCCGGTACCATCGCGTACGGTACACATACCTCGGACGCGGCACTGATGACGTGTGTCGTCGGCAACTATGTCGGTGATCACGTGCACTTCATCGATGGCGACGGCGGCGGCTATGCCATCGCATCCATCGAACTGAAAGCACAACTCAAGCAGGCCAGCGCGCACATTGTCAAAACGGCGACGGCGAAGAGAACACGACTCGCTCGCCCGACACGGGATGGACAAACGCGAGTTGCGTTGCATGCAACAACAAGCGATCTGCCGAGTGGAATGCATCGGGGTGAGCATAAAGGTCGCACCCCAGGATCGGATGCCCGATATGAGCCAGGTGAACGCGCAGTTGGTGGCTTCGTCCGGTAACCGGGGAGAGAGACAGGCGTGTCCCTGTCGCCGTTTCGCCAATGACCTCATAGCGCGTCAGTGCAGGCTTTCCCGAGGGGTCCACACGATGTCGCGGCCTCCTGACCGGATCGGGCGCAAGCGGCGCCGCGATCTCGCCCGATGACGGCGAGGGCACACCCCAGACACTCGCGACATAAACCTTGTCGACCTGACGTTCACGGAAAGCGCGCGACAGCGTGCTGACAGCTCGCGAAGACCGGGCGAGCACCATCAAGCCCGAAGTATCAAGATCGAGGCGATGCACGATCCTTGCATCCGGAAAGTCGTAGAGCAGCCGATGGAGCACGCAGTCCTTCACGAAGCGACCCGGCACGGAAAGCAGTCCGGACGGCTTGTGGACAACAAGCACGTCATCGTCGGCGTGCACGATCCCGACGGGATCGTCGCAAGGCGGCGGAACATGCGAAGTGAACTCCGGCACGATATCTCGTATAGTCCGGGCTGACCGATCGCCACCATACCACATGGCCACCGACACCGATCGACTGACACTCGCGATAACCGACCTCGTGCCCAAACTGCTCACGGCAATGGAAGCGTTCGAGCAGGTGCAAAGGAACGCAGCACCCGGCAACTACCCCGACCTCGTATCCTTCCTCTCGCCCTTCGCCCAGGAATTGCAGGAAGCGAGAAATGCATTTGCATCGCTCGAATTTCCAGACGAATTGAAGCCGTTCGGCGACCAGATTGCCCACGCGGCGGAATACTCGACGCGTGCCTGTGACAGCATCGCACACTATGAAGAAGGCATGGGTCGTGTCATGCAGGCGATGCGCGCACAATGCCGCGCGCAGGAGTTTGCCTATCCGCTTGCTGCGGTGCTGAGTCCGGTCAGCAAGTATTTTCTCGAACATCCCGCGCGCGACAACGCGGGCCTGCTCGACTCATTCGCACGCGCTGCTGATACCGACCAAACGGGCCTGATGCACGCCGACAACGCCCGCGACAAGAGAGGCGGATTCACGTTGTACGTGCCGGAAAACCTGGCGACCGATGAACCGCTTTCGGTCGTCGTTGCGCTTCACGGCGGCACCGGCCATGGCGCAGACTTCATCTGGTCGTGGCTGCGCGAGGCGCGCACCCGTGGCTTCATCGTACTCGCGCCGACATCGCAACAGGACACCTGGTCCCTCATGGGCGAGGAGCACGACATGCCGGCACTGCTCGCGATGTTGAACTATGTCAAGACGAACTGGCAGGTCGATGAAGAACACATCCTGCTGACCGGCATGTCCGACGGCGGCACTTACTCGTTGCTCGCCGGCCTGCGAGAGAACTCCCCGTTCACGCACCTGGCCCCTTTTTCCGGCGTTCTCCATCCCGAGATATCAATGACGGGTGATATCAGGCATGCCAGCGGCCGCCGGATCTATCTCGTACACGGCACCCAGGACTGGATGTTCCCGATCGAGACGGCCTACATGGCGGTCGACGAACTCGAACGTGCCGGCGCTGCACTGACGTTTCGTGAGGTGAAAGGACTTTCACACACGTACGCGAGAAGCGAAAATCCCGCCCTGATCGAATGGTTCAACCCGAGGCTGAAGATCCCGACATGAAAAATCGCTTTGCCCACCTGATACTTCTCCTGCTGCTCCCGTTCTGGGCACTGGCCGCCGAGAAGGATCTTGTCATCATCCACACCAACGACTTTCACGGCCACATCCAGCACGAGAACGAATATGCCGGCGCTGCCCGTATCGCCGCGTTCGTCAAACAAGTCAGGGCAACCAACGACGGCGTGCTGGTCCTCGATGCCGGGGACGCCATCTCTGGCACGCCCGTCTCCACGATGTTCAAGGGCGCGCCCATTTTCGAGGTCCTGAACCTCGTCGGATACGACGCCGGCGCGATCGGCAACCATGAGTTCGATCACGGCTACGAACGAATCGAAAAGTTCCGCGAAATCGCCAACTACCCGCTACTGAGCGCCAACGCATTCGGCCCGACCGGCGACCTGCTCGCCGACGCGCCGATGCTGATCAAGCAGGTCAACGGCATACGTGTCGGCATCATCGGCCTCATCACCGATTACACGCCGAACATGATCACGCCGACCGGCAACGAGGGCATCAGCTTCGCGCCACCGATGTACACGCTGGCGGCAACAGTCCGGGCCATCAGGCCGCACGTCGACCTGCTTATTGCACTGTCACATGTCGGTCACGAAGAAGAAAAGCAACTCGCGAGAACCGTACCCGGTATCGATATCATCGTTGGCGGTCACTCCCACACAAAAGTCGACCCACCGGCGCATGTTGGTGATACCTGGGTCGTACAAGCCGATCACTACGGCAAGTATGTCGGTGAACTGAACGTGACCGTCGACACAGACGCACATCGCATGACGGCCTTCAAGGGAAAACTCGTCGCCGCCGCCGATCTTCCGCCCCCGGACCCGGCAGTGCAGAAGGTTGTGGACGAATGGG
The DNA here is from genome assembly GCA_020443245.1 of Pseudomonadales bacterium. Classification (GTDB taxonomy): domain Bacteria; phylum Pseudomonadota; class Gammaproteobacteria; order Pseudomonadales; family Azotimanducaceae; genus JANQJA01. The sequence goes on along the minus strand of JAGRIN010000094.1, from coordinate 330 downwards.
AAGCGAAGGTTGCATCCATCGTCGATGTAAAGATTGCCAGTACCAATCACACGTGGACACAGGTGGAAATGCAACCGGTGCTGGAAGGCATTCTCGCCGAGGCGACGGATACAGCGTTCGGTTTCTACAACATGGGCGGCATTCGCGACGTGTTCCGCGAGGGCGCGATCACGGCACGCGACGTCTGGAACATCGAACCCTTCGGTAACTCCCTGGTCACCGTCACGACTGACGGGGCAACGCTCAAAAAGATCTTCATGATGGACGGCGAGCGCCATCCCGGACTTGCGGACCTGCGCAACGATGACATGTACACGTTCGGCACCAACA
>JAGRIN010000093.1 GCA_020443245.1 Pseudomonadales bacterium | reverse complement strand
GTCGATTCGGTTCTCATGTTTGCCTCAATGCCCGATCACAGCCGGGCGGTCCTGATTCTCGCCGTCAGATCCCTTGTCGTGAATCGACCGAGATCCACCGTCTTGCCGTCGTAGATCATGCTGGCAGCCGTCGCCTTGCCTAACAGGATCGTAAAGGGGGCAATACCACGTACTGTCATCACGTCGCCCGCCTTGTTCAGGTCGCCGTAGATCTTCTCGCCTTCACCGTCTTCGATCTCGACCCAGCAGTCATCGGTAAAAGCGAGTTCGAGTTCGGTCTGGCCACCGGCGCTGACCGTAATGTAGTTGGTGTCGCCGTCTCGTACACGATCGATCTGCACGTCACGTGTCGCCTCGAGCGGCGTCGTGCCACCTGAACTGCCTGTGTTCTCATCCAATGCCGTATCAGCGCCGGCAACATCGGTTGTTGCGTCTTCGGTTACGGCCTCCGGCCCTGCGGCGTCGTTCGTTGCTTCCATCGCCGGCGTTTCCACTTCCTGCAGCGACGAATCCACCCCGGACATCGCCTCATTCTCCCCGGCTAGCGGCGCCATGGCCGGCTCGTCCGCTTCGAGGGGCGTGTCTTCAACCATGCCTGCACCGGAATTGGTTACGACCGGAGCCTGCTCCTCGTCGCCCGATACCAGCCACCAAACGAGACCCACGACCAGCACAGCCACAATGAGCCCGATAATGCCCGTTTGCAGCACCGGACCGGTGAAGTTGGACGGGCCCACAGGTTCGGCCGTGACATTGCCAATCTCGGGCGTTTGTTCGGGGACGCCCTCTTCCCTCGCGTAAGCTGCCACCACGTCATCGCCGGAGAGCGAAACCACTCGCGCATAAGAGCGGAGGTATCCTTTGATGAATGCGGGCTTCGGAAACTTCTCAAACTGGCCCTCGTCGATGTAGCGAATGAACGTGGCCGTCAGGAAGAGCTGTTCCGCCACTTCGGCCTGCGAGAGGTTCATCGCCTTGCGCGCGCGTGCCAGCATCTCCGAGGCGCTCTCTTCCCGCCCGGTGTCCGGTTCCTGGCGTTGTGCGTTCATTTCACTCATTTGCCGACGAGGTCCTGGTATGACTTGTACTCAGGAGAGGCCGGGAAGATATTCTTGAGCGCGAGTGCGCAGCTCGCCTCCTCGTTGGACGAACTGAACACGCGCGAAATCCGGATGCAGAGCCACAGGCTCTTGGCGTTCGGCTGGGCAACCTTGCCGTACCGCCTGTAAAGTTCGCGCGATTCGACGTAGCGCTGTTGGCCGTAGCGGATATCCGCAAGCTCGAGCAACGCGCGCGCCTGGTCGGGATTGAGCGCGATGCTGCGCTGGAACGACTCTTCCGCCGCCTTGTTATCGCCTACCTGCTGGTAGATGACGCCAAGGTTCTCGAACACGGTCGATCGCGCATTGTAGAAGCGATCTTCGCCTGCGATCTTCAATTGCGCGATCGCATCATCGTAGCGCTTGCGGTCATACAGGAATGCGCCGTAGTTGTTGCGTGCCCGCGTATAGGAAGGGTTTGCCTTGAGTGCCGCCTTGAAATGCGTTTCCGCGTCGTCGTATTCCTGCTCGAGCTGGAACACCAGCGCCAGCGCATCGTGTGCTTCGGGCGATTTGGGTTCGAGATCGAGTGCCTTGTTCAGGCTCTCTTTGGCGCGCGCGTATTCACCCTCACGCATGTAACCGATACCGAGGTCGACAAGGCTCTTCAATTGCTTGTCACGATCGGCGGCCTGTAGCGGCCCTTTTGTTTCCGTAACACACCCCGAAAGAAGGCCGCACACGAGCAAGAACAGGATCACCCTCATAGCGTCGCCTCCGAAACAGTATTGATCCGGCGGTACCGCTCCTGGCGCCGCGTCTTGTCCTGGACCTCGCCAACGAGCTGGCCACAGGCTGCCTGGATGTCCTGTCCGCGAGTGGTGCGGACCGTCACCGAGAATCCGGCACGAACGAGCCGGTCCTGGAACTTGCGCACGGCAATCAGGCTCGGCCGCCTGAACTCCGAACCCGGAAACGGGTTGAACGGTATCAGGTTGATCTTGCAGGGGAAGTCAGCAAGCAGGGTCGCAAGCTGCGCGGCATGTTCGGGTTGATCGTTGACGCCGTCCAGCAGCGTGTACTCGATCGTCACCGTGCGCTTCTCGCCAAAGTTCTCTGCATAACGCCGGCACGCGGTCAGAAGCTCGGCAATGTTGTACTTCTTGTTGATCGGCACAAGGTGGTTGCGCAGTTCATCGGTTGGCGCATGAAGCGAGATCGCCAGCGAGGCATCCGTCGTATCTGCAAGACGATAGATCGCTGGCACCACGCCCGCAGTCGAGATGGTGACGCGACGCTTCGAAATACCGTACCCGTTGTCGTCCATCATGAGTTCGACGGCGGTTGTCACATTGTCGAAATTGAGTAACGGCTCGCCCATGCCCATCATTACGACGTTGGTAACGACCCTGGGCCTGTCGGGATAGACCGCGGCCAGTCGTCGCGTGGCAACGCGCAACTGGCCGATGATCTCTGCCGATGTCAGGTTGCTATTGAAACCCTGTTTGCCCGTCGAGCAAAACCGGCAATCGAGCGCACAACCCACCTGGGATGAAACGCATAGCGTGCCGCGGCCCGGCTCGGGAATGAACACCGTCTCGACAGCGGAGCCGGAAAGCGATCGCATCAACCACTTGCGCGTACCGTCCTCGGAAATCCGCTCGGTGATCACCGGCGGCTCGGTGATCTCGCTGATTTCTGCCAGCTTCGTGCGAAGCCGCTTGCTGATGTCGGTCATGTCATCAAAGCTGTCCACAAAGCGGTGGTGAATCCACTTCTGGATCTGCGTCGCGCGCCAGGGCTTCTCACCCAGCTCTTCGAGCAGTGATTCGAGGCCCTTGCGGCTTTCGCCGAGGAGGTTGCGCCTGGTGGCTGTCAGGGTCATCGCCTACCTGTCACAAAGGTCCACACTGGAGAAGAAGTATGCGATCTCGCGCGCGGCTGAAGTCGGGCTGTCCGAACCATGGACGGCATTGGCGTCAATCGATTCCGCGAAATCGGCGCGGATCGTTCCCGGCGCTGCGTCCTTCGGATTGGTCGCCCCCATCAGTTCACGGTTCTTCGCAATGGCATTTTCGCCTTCCAGCACCTGTACGATCACAGGTCCGGAAGTCATGTATTCGACAAGGGGATCGAAGAAAGGTTTGCCTTTGTGTTCGCCGTAGAAGCCTTCGGCCTCTGCCAGCGACAGCCGCCGCATGCGCGAGGCGACGACCCGCAGGCCGGCCTTCTCAAACCGGGAAACAATCTCGCCGATGACGTTCTTGGCCACGGCGTCCGGCTTGATGATGGAAAAAGTGCGTTCTACTGCCATTTGTTCGAAACTCCTTCGTCTGTGTCAAAGCAGGCGGGCACCGGCCCACCCAAAAGCAAGCCGGGTATTATACGCGGGTTAAGGCTGGAAATTTAGCGCCGAAGCGCTTCCTGGCGCGATTTGGGTCCCGGCGATAACGGGCCGCGCCAGTTACCCCTAATCGGCCTCCTCGAGCCAGGCCATCTGGATGGCCTCCAGGATCTTCTCGCCGCAGTGGGCCGGGTCGTCGTCAAAGTCATCGAGGGCCATCACCCAGTCCCGGAGATCGGTAAACCGGATGGTCATCGGGTCCACTTCCGGGTGTGTATCGGCCAGTTCCATGGCGATTTCACTCACATCGGTCCATTTCAGCGCCATATCGCTTCGCCTCCCGCCGTCCTAGTGGTTCTCGGACACCTGGTTGATGGTGTATTTGGGAATTTCGATCACGAGATCCTCCTCGCCAACCGTCACCTGGCAGGATAGCCGGGAATCGGGTTCGAGTCCCCACGCTTTGTCCAGCAGGTCATCCTCGTCCTCCGTCGACTCTTCGAGCGAATCGAATCCTTCGCGGACGACCACGTGGCAGGTTGTGCAGGCGCACGACATCTCGCAAGCGTGCTCGATGTTGATCCCGTTCGCCAAGGCGACCTCGATGAGGTTGTCGCCGGTCTCGGCCTCAATCACAGCCCCCTCGGGACAACGCTCCGGGTGGGGAAGTATCACGATTTGCGGCACTTATTGTTGCTCCTCATCGAATTCTTCAATTGAATGGCCAGCCAGTGCACTGCGAACGCTGTCGTCCATGCGGCGGGCGGCGAACTCGTCGCTGGCGTCAGCCAGGGCCTGGGTCGCATCGCGAATGGCCCCTGCATCCTGCCCGTCCAGCACGGCGGACAACGCCGAAATGGCCGTTTCGAGGTCCCGGATCTCATCGGCGGATAGCAACCTTTCGCCGTCCTGCTTCAGTGCAGCCCGGAGCGCATCGATCACGCGGGCGCCATCGACCCGTGCCTCGGCGAGCGAACGCGCCTGGGCGTCCTCTTCGGCATGTTCGAACGAAGACTTCAGCATGTTGGTGATTTCGGACTCCGAGAGACCGTAAGAAGGCTTCACCTCGATGCTGGCCGCGACGCCCGTAGTGAGTTCGGTCGCGGAAACGGAGAGCAATCCGTCCGCATCGACCTGGAACACGACGCCAATACGCGCCGCACCGGCCACCATCGGCGGGATGCCTCGAAGTTCGAACCGCGCCAGCGATCGGCAATCAGAGACCAGCTCCCGCTCACCCTGAACCACATGCACGAGCATGGCGCTCTGGCCGTCCTTATAGGTGGTGAACTCCTGCGCGCGGGACACCGGAATGGGCGTATTGCGGTGAATGATCTTCTCGGTGAGCCCGCCCATGGTCTCGAGGCCCACCGAAAGCGGCAACACATCCAGCAGCAGCATCTCGTCGTCGGGTTTGTTGCCCGCCAGGATATTGGCCTGGATGGCGGCGCCAATCGCAACGACCCGGTCGGGGTCGATGTCGGCGAGCGGCTCGGCCCCGAAGAACTTGCCCACTTCCTGCTTGACCAGCGGCACGCGCGTGGAGCCACCGACCATAATGACATTGTTGATGTCACCCGTCGTCACGCCCGCATCGCGCACGGCGCGACGACAGGCCTTGATCGAATTCGCGACAAGATCCTTGATCAATTGCTCGAAGTCATCGCGAGTCAACTCACCTTCGAACCTGAGCGCGCCCAACTCGACGTTGACCGCGACCGACGCTTCGTTCGTCAGCTGCTCTTTCAGACGGCGCGCCTCGTACATCAGGCTACGATACTGGCCGTGATCGATCTGTCCTGCAAAACCGGAGCGCTCGATGATCCAGTTTGCAATCCGCGCATCGAAGTCATCGCCACCGAGCGCCGAATCGCCGCCGGTAGAGAGGACTTCGAACACGCCTTTGTTCAGCCGCAGGAGCGAGATGTCGAACGTGCCGCCTCCAAGGTCGTATACCGCGATGACACCTTCAGCACCGGAATCGAGGCCATAGGCGACGGCTGCCGCCGTCGGCTCGTTCAACAAACGATAGACGTTAACGCCGGCAAGGCGTGCCGCGTCCCGGGTCGCCTGTCTCTGGGCATCATCTAAATAGGCCGGGACCGTTGTCACCACGCCTTCGAGTTCACCGCCCAGTGTTTCCTCGGCCCGATGGACGAGCGACTTCAGGATTTCCGACGACACCTGCACCGGGCTGACGTCACCGGCCACTGTCTGGATCAACGGCATTCCGCCGTCACTTGCCGCAAAATGGTAGGCCGTCTGGTCACCGAGGTTTTGTACATCATCGAGGCCGCGCCCCATCATGCGCTTGATCGAGACAATGGTGTTGAGGGGATCCTGGCGCGCAGCGTCGGCGGCCTCATCACCGACAGCGACCTTGCCGTCCCCGAGATACCGCACCACCGAGGGCAGCAAGTGCCGCCCCGCCATGTCGGGCAAGGTACGCGTCTCGTTGCCGCGCACGGTGGCAATGAGTGAATTCGTCGTGCCGAGGTCGATGCCGGCCGCACGTTTACGCTGGTGCGGATCGACTGCCTGGCCGGGTTCTGTAATCTGTAGTAGTGTCATCGGTTTTGTGGCGGGGGCGTTTCACCCGCCGCCCATCAGTAATCCAGCAGTTTTTCTTCCAGGTGTTCGGCGGCGTCACGCAGTTTGGTGATGAACTGCATTTTGAGCACGCTCTGCTCCGCCGCATCGAGATCGTTTTGCCAGGTGCTCGCAAATTCCTGCTCGAGCCCTGCGAGGATCTCGTCGACGCGACGCTTGAACACATCGAGCCGTTCCAGCGCGTCGTCACCTTCCTCGATTGCGTCGAGGTCCTCGCGAAGTTCCATTTGCTCCATCAGGAAGCCGGGGTCCACCGGCGCATTGGCCTTGGCACTCATGTCCACACCGGAGAGCGTGAGCAGGTAGACCGCACGCGACAAAGGCGACTTGAGCGTGCCATAGGCCTCGTTTATCCGCGTTGCCCACTGGACCGAGAGGCGCTTGTCGCGCTCGGACGCGCCGGCGAACTTGTCAGGGTGAACGCTGCCCTGCGCCTTGCGATAACGGTCGCCCAGCGTCGTCAGGTCGACGTCGAACGCCACCGGAAGCTGGAAGATTTCGAAGTAGTTTTGTTTGAAATCCACATCAATAGGCGATCAGACGGTAAAGCTCTCACCGCAACCGCACTGGCCCTGCACATTCGGGTTCTTGAACTCGAACCCTTCGTTCAGGCCCTGCTTGACGTAGTCCATCTCGGTTCCGTCAACATACACGAGGCTCTTCGGGTCGACGTAAACATCCACGCCCTGGCTGCTGAATACCACATCCTCGGGCTGGACCGCATCGACCGGTTCGAGCACGTACATGAGACCGGAACAACCGGTCGTCTTCACCGCGAGGCGGATGCCGACGCCCTTGCCCCGATTCTTCAGGTACTCGCCAACGTGCAACGCCGCTTTTTCTGTCAGGCTGACTCCCATGCGCTAAACCAGGGGCCGGATTAACCGACCGCCTTTTCCTCCGATGCCTGGTGGACCGCATGCTTGTTGCGGAAGTCCTTTACCGCTGCCTTGATCGCATCTTCGGCAAGCACTGAACAGTGAATCTTCACCGGCGGCAAGGCGAGCTCCTCGGCGATCTGCGTATTCTTGATCGACTCGGCTTCCTCCAGCGTGCGCCCCTTCACCCACTCGGTGAGCAGCGAACTGGAAGCGATTGCAGAACCACAGCCGTATGTCTTGAACTTGGCGTCTTCGATCACGCCGTCGGCATTGACCCTGATCTGCAGGCGCATGACGTCACCGCACGCCGGTGCACCGACCATGCCGGTGCCAACGTCGTCGGACTTGTCGTCCATCTTGCCGACGTTACGTGGGTTCTCGTAGTGGTCAAGGACCTTGTCACTGTATGCCATCTTGTGTCTCTCCTGTCAGGGGCGAACCCCCAATCAATTCAGTGTGCTGCCCACTCGATCTTGTCGAGGTCCACGCCGTCTTTGTACATATCCCAAAGGGGCGACAATTCTCTCAATTTTTCCACCGCCGCGTGAAGACGCTCGATTGCATAATCGATGTCTTCCTCGGTCGTGAAGCGGCCGATCGAGAACCGCAGTGAGCTGTGCGCGAGCTCGTCGTTGAGTCCCAATGCACGAAGTACATAGGAAGGTTCCAGGCTCGCCGAGGTACAGGCAGAGCCCGAAGAAACTGCCAGGTCGGTAAGCGACATGATGAGCGATTCGCCTTCGACAAAATTGAAGCTTACATTCAGGTTGCCGGGTACGCGATGATCGAGCGAACCGTTGACGTAGACCTCCTCAATATCCGACAGGCCATCCAACAAGCGCTTCCTGAGGTTCGCGATACGCACCGCTTCCTCGTGCATTTCTGCCTTCGCGATACGAAACGCCTCGCCCATGCCAACAATCTGGTGGGTCGCCAGGGTCCCGGAACGCATGCCGCGTTCGTGACCGCCACCATGAATCTGCGCTTCGAGGCGCACTCTCGGCTTGCGGCGTACGAACAATGCGCCGATGCCCTTCGGGCCGTAGATCTTGTGCGCGGAGAATGACATGAGGTCGACTTTGAGTTCCTGCAGGTCAATGTCGATCTTGCCTGCGCTCTGCGCCGCGTCGACGTGGAAGAACACTTTGCGCTCACGGCAAACCTCGCCGATGCCGGCAATGTCGTTGATCACGCCGATTTCGTTGTTCACGTGCATGATCGAAACGAGCGTCGTGTCCTCGCGAATCGCGTCGGCCACCTGCTGCGGCGAGATCAGCCCGTCGCTACCGGGTTCGAGGTAGGTCACTTCCCAACCCTGGCGTTCCAGGTATCGGCACGTATCGAGCACTGCCTTGTGTTCGATCTTCGATGTGACAATGTGCTTGCCCTTGTTCTGGTAGAACTGGGCCACGCCCTTGATCGCGAGGTTGTCGGACTCGGTGGCACCGGAGGTCCAGACAATCTCGCGCGGGTCACAGTTGACGAGGTCGGCAACCTGCCGGCGTGCAATTTCGACGGCTTCTTCCGCTTCCCAGCCATACTTGTGCGATCTGCTGGCGGGGTTGCCGAAGTTGCCCTCGGCAAGCAGGCACTCGCTCATCTTCTGGGCGACGCGCGGGTCGACCGGCGTGGTGGCGGCGTAATCGAAATAAATCGGTGCTCTCATGATACGTTGGCTTCCTGCGCAGGCATTCTCACCAGCTCGTCACGGATCGCTTCCTGACGTGCGGCGATTTGCTGCACTTCGCGCTTCGCGATGAGGCTGGCGAGGTCGATGTCACTCAAAAACTGGTGGATCTGGTTGGAGAGATCCGACCAGAGCTCATGGGTCAGGCACGTCTCGCCCTGCTGGCAATCCGCCCTGCCCTTGCACCGCGTCGCGTCGACGTTTTCATCGACCGAATCGATGATCTCCGCGACGAAGATGCGATTGGAGTCCCGGCTCAGCTTGTAGCCGCCGCCGGGGCCACGAATGCTCTTCACGAGCCCGTTTCGGCGCAACTTGGCGAAAAGCTGCTCCAGGTAGGAAAGGCTGATGCCCTGCCTTTCCGAAATATCTGCGAGGCTGATGGGACCCTCACCGTGATGGACCGCGAGATCCAGCATGGCGGTCACTGCATATCTGCCTTTGGCTGTCAGTTTCATGTTGATGTCCTGTGTTCTGCCCCGGGGCCGGGATGCGCTGGCCTTCCGAGGGGTGCGAATTGTCTAATACCTGACTCTTTTAGTCAACTAAATGGCTGACTAGTTCAGTCGGAGATTAGGTTGACCATTTTAGTCAGGTATTACGCAAATGAAAGGGGATGGATCATAGGCATTTGGAATGAGGGTTATAACTTGCCTGCAGCCGGATTTGGTGCGCCCGGGCTGAGGTCCTTCGACTCCGCTGCGCTCCGCTCAGGACGACGCAAGTGGTTTCATGTCGTCCTGAGCGAAGCCGAAGCACCTCAACGCCGCAGCCACCCACGTCGTCCTGAGCGA
>JAGRIN010000092.1 GCA_020443245.1 Pseudomonadales bacterium | reverse complement strand
TGGATTTCTGGGCGAACTGGTGTGGGCCCTGCAAGAGGTTCGCGCCGATCTATGAGAAGTCAGCCCAGGAACTGGAGCCTCACATCAGGCTGCTCAAGCTTGAGACCGACGAGAATCCCACCATTGCGGCAAGCTATCGCATCCAGTCCATCCCCACGCTGGCGATCTTCAAGCAAGGCAAGGAATTCACGCGCCAGGCCGGCGCCATGCCGCAGAGCCGGTTTGTCGACTGGGTCAGGGCAAACGCAAACTGCTGACCGCCGGCGTGCGATTCGCATCGCCGCAGTCCGGGAGGATCGGCCGCTGCGATCGGTGGATGCGGACATCCCGCCACAGTTCACCGGCAAGATCCTCGACCTGCCCTTGTTCGCGTGCGAACCAACGTGCAATTCGCGTGTGTACGGCGGGGTAGGTGACCTGCAAGAATTCACCCGTCTCGAGCCAACGCGCGATCCGGGCCGGGTCCAGGTCGTCCATCACTTCGGCGTAGCCGAGGTGCTCCAGGGCACACGCGTTCGAGAGTTGTTCCACCTGTGACTCGAGCGGCTTTGCGAGCACACGGATGCCCATTGAAAGGCACTCACTGATCAATTCGAACCCGCTGTTGCAGATGACGCTGCCGGCACTCACCAGGTCCGCCTTGAACCCGTGACGAGACAGCGGTCGTTCGTGCACATTGCCATCGTCGCGATGCGATAGCCCGGGGCCATAGACGAAGAATTCGTGGGATGCGATGCGACGCATCAGGGAAACGACGCGTGCCTGGTCCTCGAACGGCAAGTAGACCACGACCTTTTCCGGAATCGGGATTTCCCGAGCGTGCCCGTCCAGGTCGACGATCGGCGGCAGGATGGGATGCCCGAAGTGATGCCAGTGCAGGCCGAAGCTCCGGGATGCGGGTGCAAAGTGCTTCATGACCGCGAGGCTCACGGCATTGTCGCCGCGACGCGGCACATCGTAGTTGAAGGCGTACTGATGACCGATGCCGATCGTCTCGCGCCCGCGCCGCTTTGCGGCCCACGCCACGACGGGTTCGTAGTCGACGATGATGCGATCAAACGGGCTGAGGTCCAGCGAATTGATATCCGAGATGAGTCGAAATGCGTTGTTCGTCAACACCGTCCTCGGGTAGCTCACCTTGCCGTTGGACGTGGCGAAAGTCATGCCACGGCGCCAGAGGAAGTCGTCCATGACCCCGGCAAGTTGCTCTTTCGGACGACCGGAAAACAGCCAGGTGATATCAACATCCGGGTACTCGCGCAGTGCGGTTTGCATTGCGTGGGCACGCGAGATGTGGCCGTTGCCGGTAGCCTGCACGCCGTAGAGTATCTTCACGTTATGCCGAACCAGGCGCACAGCGTGAACGCGGCAAGCGTACCCATCATCGAGCCGACCAGTACGTCGCTCGGGAAGTGCACGCCGAGAATGATGCGTGAGGCGCCTACCGCGGCAGACCAAAGGTACAGTACGCCGAACATGGGCCCATAGAAGATCACCAACAGGGTGACCATCAGGAACGCGGCCGATGTGTGCCCGGAGAAGAAGCTGAACTCGTCCGAGGCAATGATATGGCTGCGATAGCCCGGCACGACGTTGGCCGGCCGGCGGCGTTTGAAGCCCTTTTTGGCGAACAGGTAAACAAGGCGCTCGACTGCAAACGATGTGGCGACAACCGTGAGGAACGTGCCCGCCTCGGCGTAGCCGAAGAGCCAGGCGAGGGCCGGCAGGAGCGGATAGGCCCAGCCGTCCGCGGTATGGCTGATGGCGCGTGCGGTTGCGACGAGGGTGCCGTGGATTCGCGAGGACACGATCCGGCGGAATGTGTGGACATCCCACTCGTGAATCGTCAGAAGCATGCCTGGGCGCATCATGATGGCGCGCATTTTTACCGGGGTCTGTTAATCCCTCATTAAGCGAATATTGATTTTGTCGGCAAAACCTGACCCTGCCGATGGATGAACGGGCCGCTTCGCGCTGCTAGAATCGGCCAGGTGGACGCCCGGAACGCGACAGGATAGACGCATTATGGCTGAGGATGAGGTAATCGACTTCGACGAGGCGAAGCGCCCTCACGTCTTTCGGCGCAAGGAAGACAAGGTCAAAGCGATCAAGCAGGCCTTTACTGCCGCGCGCAAGGAAGCCGCGCAAACCGCTAAACCGAAACCGAAGCGAAAGCGCAAGAACAAGGGCAAGCGCCGCAAGTAGCGGCGCCCGCACCATCGATATCGATCAGTAGAACGAGCCGGGCTCGACTTTCGCCGCGCCGCTGCCCGTGCGTGCCGCTTTCAGTTCCGTCCTCGCCAACCTCGCCATGAAGCCGTTGTCAGACCCCAGCGTCACCATGTGGAAACCTTGCTCCAGGTAGCGCTGCGTGTACTCGAGACTGCTGGTGTGAATGCCGGCCCCGATCTTGTGTTTCTTGCAATGCTCGAAAATCTTCGTGACGGTTTCGACATGCTTTGGATGATTGTTGTCGCCGGTCGGTTCCAAGCCGAGCGCGTAGGCGAGGTCGGCCGGACCGATGTAGACGGCATCCACACCCGGCGTCGACATGATTTCGTCGAGGTTTTCCAGCGCTTCTGCGGTCTCGATCATCACGATACAGGCAATTTCCTTGTTGGCCTCCTTCGCGTAATCGGGACCGCCGTACATGGCGGCGCGGATCGGGCCGAAAGAACGGATGCCGTCCGGTGGATAACGGCAGGCCGATACTGCGCGTTCGGCTTCCTCGCGATTGTTGACCAAGGGTACGACCACACCGTAGGCACCGGCGTCCAGTGCCTTCATGATTTCGTAGGGCTCGTTCCAGGGAACGCGCACCAGCGGAATCGTGTCAGTCTGGGAGATCGCAGGGAGCATGATCTTCACGTCGTTGTAATCCAACAAGCCGTGCTGCATGTCGAGGCAGAGCCAGTCGAAACCGGCTCGTGCCATTGTCTCGGCTGCGAAGCTGGAGTCGACCGACAGCCAGGCCCCGATCGTTTGCTTGTTCTCGCGCCAGGCGCGTAATACGTGGTTCGGTCTCATACTTCTCCCTCCAGTGATTTTGCGATGACTTCGCGGCATTTGTTGACGAGGCGGGCGACGTCTGCAGGACCTGCGCCCTTTGTTTCGATCGGGTCGTGTATTTCGAGCCTGACCTTGCCTGGAACGATGGCGGTTCCGTCCGAGGGAAGGACCCGACGCGTGTTGTGTATCGTAACCGGCAGGATCGGTAACTGCAGTTCCTGCGCGAGCCTGAAGGCACCTTTCTTGAACTGCCCGAGTGCGCCGGTGCGCGAGCGGGTCCCTTCGGGAAAGAACACTACAGAGATGCCGCCCTGGATCCGGTGGCGTGCGTCGTTGATCGACTTGAGCGCCGCCTCGGTGTTGGAACGATCGATGATGATATGCCCCATGGCCTCGCAGGCCATGCCGAGAACGGGTACGGCACGAAGCTCCTGCTTCATTACCCACTTGATCTCGAGCGGCAGGTAGCCGTAGATCACGTAGATATCGACGAGGCTTTGGTGGTTGGCGACCACCACATAGGATTGTCCCGCTGCTATCTTCTCCTCGCCTTCGCGTTCGAGCGACATGAAGCTGACGGCCATGTTGAGGCGCGCCCAGAAAGTGCCGAACACCCTCGATGCCCAGTCCGGTGCGCCGAGGAAGCTGACGAGGGTGATGATGCTGCCCAGCGCCGCCGTGGAGAGCGCCAGCATTGGCGCGAGGATGAGCCACCGATAGAAGAAATAGAGCGGTGGCCCGCTTCGTTGCTTGTCGCGGGCCAATTGCGTCTCGGTCAAGCGGCGCTCCGAAGCGGGCGCTCGCCTGCGACCGTCGTTCGCCACATCTCGCGCCGGTGTCCCTGGTAGTCGGACGTTGCGCAGTGTTGTGTACACCGGTTGTCCCACATTGTCAGCGAACCTTTCTCCCACTTGACCCGGCAGGTGAAGGACGGTGTGACGGCAAATTCGTTCAGGTATTTCAGGATCGGCGCGCTCTCGGCTTCAGTCATGTTCTTGAAACGGATCGTATAGACCGGATTGACCCAAAGCGCTTTCTTCCCGGATTCCGGGTGCGTGCGAATCACAGGATGCTCCATCGTCGGTGGCTCGTTCGTCTCATTGACGATGCGCATATTCTCCAGGTGATCTTTCAGGGTCGCTTTCGGTCCGTAAGAGCGAACCGAACTGTGTATGGCTGTCATGTCTTCCAGCATCTCTTTCATTCCGGGTGAAAGCGAATCGTACGCGCGATAGAGATTGCAGTAGAGTGTGTCGCCTCCTGCAGGCGGTACTTCGACGGCGTAGAGCAGCGTGCGACTTGGCGGCAACGCCTGGAATGTGAAATCAGTGTGCCAGCCCGCGCCGAAAGTCACAGGCGATCGTTCCTGTGCTTCCTTGATGATCGGGACCACATCGGGGTAATCAGACATGCCTGTCAGGTATGGCGTCTCTCCCGCGCCCCCGAGTCGCTCCGTTAGCGCGAGCAGGTCCGCCGGGGTCAGTGACTGGTCACGAAAGCACAGGACCAGGTGTTCCAGGAACGCCGACTGGATGAGCGCTTCGTCCTTCGGCGTCAGGCGGCGGAGATCGATTCCGGTGACTTCCGCACCGAGCGCCCCGGTGATTGGCGTGACCTTCAGGTTCTGGCTCACCCTTGTTCCTCTCTAACCGGCTGTAAGGAAAGGCATTATTACAAATGCGCGGTTTGTTGTAACAGCGGATTGCATCGGGTTTGCACTTGTCGTAAAAATAGGTAACGACTTACGTAAATAGGCGACATTCATGGATGTCCTTCGTGACCTGGGCGCACTGGCCCTCGGAAGCCGGCTCAAGCGATTGTCCGATCGCCTGATGCAGGACGGGATTCGCGTCTATCGGGAGACGGGTGTGGCGTTTGAGCCGCGGTGGTTTCCCGTCTACTACTTCCTGGGGCACGTCGGGCCGAGCGCGGTCATGGAAATCGCCAAGGGACTCGGCGTGAGCCATCCTGCGGTGAACCAGGTCGCCAAGGAGATGGTCGCCGCGAACATCGTGGCGGCGTACCGGGACACGCGGGACAAACGAAAGCGGGTGCTGGCGCTGACCAAGCACGGCAAGTCACTGCTTCCCGAGCTTCAAGGTATCTGGCGCGATATCTCCGCGTCCCTGCAGGAACTGCTCAGCGAGACCCAGGTCGACTTCCTGGGCTATGTCGAGACGATCGAGCGCGCCCTGGACGATCGGGACTTCTACCAGCGGTTTGTCGCGCGCCGATCGCCAGCGTCGGACGACGTCGAAATTCTGTCCTTCGAACCGGCCCACGCCGATGCATTCAAGCGGCTCAATGAAGCGTGGATCCTCGAATATTTTGAGATGGAGGAAGCTGATCGCAAGGTCCTGGATGACCCGGTTGGTTACGTGATTGAACCAGGCGGCGACATCCTGATGGCGAAAGACAAGGCGAGTGGCGAGATGATCGGCACCTGTGCGCTGGTCAACCGCGGCGAAGGGGCCGGTGAACTCGCCAAGATGACGGTGGCGAGTTCGGCACGTGGCCGAGGCATTGGCAAGCTGATGGCACGGGCGGCACTGATCCGGTCTCGCGAGCTGGGTTTCAAGCGGCTCTATCTCGAAACCAACAGCGCGCTCGCGCCGGCGCTCGGGCTCTATCGAGAGCTTGGCTTTGTACGCAAGCCATCGCCTTTTAGCTCCGATTATGCGCGTGCCGACGTCTATATGGAGATGGACCTCTAGGACATTTTGGACGACTATTGCCGCACTGAACCCTGTCCGGAGCAACGTGATGCAATACCTGCTGGTGGGAACCCGAAAGGGTGCCTGGATCTACAAAAGCGACGATGCGAGGCGGTCGTGGCAAGTGGATGGGCCACACTTCCTCGGCGGCATTATCAATCACTTCATTCTCGACCCACGTGACCAGAAGACGATGGTCATGGCCAATAAGGCGGGCCATCTTGGACCGACCATCTTCGTGTCCACGGATTTTGGCAAGCATTGGCAGGAGGCCACCAGGCCACCGGCCTTTCCGAAATCAAACGAGGCGGGTGAGGGGCGTGCGGTCAGTCATACCTTCTGGCTTTAGCCAGGCCACGAGAGCGAGCCGGGCGTGTGGTGGGCGGGCACTTCGCCGCCCGGCCTGTTTCGCAGCGAAGACAACGGCATGACGTGGGAGAGCGTTACCGGCTGGAATGAACACCCCATGTATCCCGAGTGGTGCCCGGGAGCCGGCACGCCGGATGGTGAACTGCTGGCGCAGGTTTCGATCTGCACGAGCGACCCCAGGCACATGTATCTGTGCACATCGAGTGGCGGTGTGTTCGAGACGACTGACCAGTGCAAGACCTGGGCACCCCTCAACAAGGGTGTGCTTGCCAACTTCATGCCGGATCCCTATCCCGAGTTCGGGCAGGATGCACACCAGATTGCCGTGCATCCCGCCAACAACAACCGGATCTACCAGCAGAACCACTGCGGCATCTATCGTATTGATCGACCCGGCGATACCTGGGTGCGGATCGGCGACAACATGCCACCGGAGATCGGCGACATCGGTTTCTCCGTGGTGCTCAATCCGCGCGATGACGACATGGCATGGGTATGGCCGATGGACGGCACCGACATCTGGCCGCGTACGAGCCCGGGCGGGAAGCCTGCGGCGTACGTGACGCGTGACGGCGGTAATTCCTGGGAACGCCAGGGGAATGGCTTCCCCGCCGAACAGGGCTGGTTCACCGTCAAGCGCCAGGCGTTCGTCGGTGACGGTCGCGACCCGGTGGGGCTCTATATAGGAACCACTGGCGGCGAGATCTGGTCGAGCATCGATGAAGGCGAGAACTGGCGCGAGATTGCGCGTCACCTGCCAGAGATCTACTCACTGAACGCCGTGACCGTGGGCTAAAATTGTGAACGTGCTGATCCCCACCCAGTTGCAATCCTACACGGGCGGCCAGTCACGTGTTCTAGCCAGTGGCCGGACGCTTTCCGAAGTGCTCGATTGCCTCGAAGAAGACTACCCCGGCATTCGCTTCAGGATGATCGATGAGCAGGATCGCATTCGGGAACACATCCGCATTTTCATTGCGGGCGAGAATGCGAGCGACGTCCATTGTGTGGTGGGCGAGAACGACGAGGTCCAGATAGTAGGCGCCCTCTCCGGCGGCTAAGTCGTCCTGAGCGCAGTGCGAAGCACGGAGCCGAAGGACCTCGGCAGAGGATTCGCCTCGTACCAAGGCAAAGGCTCACTGCCAGGCAGAGGTCCTTCGACTCCGGGCCAAAGGCCCCTCCGCTCAGCACGACAAGATGCACCCTCGTCGTCCTGAGCGGAGTGCGGAGCACGGAGCCGAAGGACCTCGGCAGAGGATTCGCCTCGTACCAAGGCAAAAGGCTCACTGCAGGTCAGGGACCTTCCGCCGCAGACGTGAGCACAAGCTCCGGCACCCCACTGGGCGGCACCCAGACAAACGCATTCTGCCCAAACTGCTCCGCCAGCCCCTTCGCCTGCTCCATGGTCACCCCGAGCACGAAGTAACTCTCCTCATACCACTCGCCGCCCGGGTCCTCCCCGCGACCAACAAAGTAGTTGAGGCGCAAGCTCTCGATTTCGGAGAGGAGCCCAGCCTGCCGGTCGTAATTCTCATCGAGGGAGAGTGGATCGCTCGCCGGATTCCAGGCGGTAATGAAGGCACCAGTCTCCACATTGAAACTGGCGAACAGCACCCGCACGCCGTCGTTTTGCTCGTCGACGCGAAGAACGAGCGGCGGGTCGTCGTCAACGATGTAATCGGCGGCGCGGTATTTCTCCAGGAGATTCGAATCCATGTTGCTACCCGAGTTTCTTCAGGAAGGCGTGGATTGCAGGCATGACGCCAGGTTCATCCAGCACCGGCGCGTGACCGACCCGAGCGACTTCCACGACTTCCACGTCCGGCTTGCGTTTTTTCATCTCTTCAACGCAACTGACAGGCAGGATATCCGTCAGTTCGCCTCGAACGACCATGAGTGGCACATCCTTCATGAGATCGAATACGGGCCAGAGATCCGGCGCGGCGGCCTCTGCGGGCGCCGCATTCATCGGCTCGGAGATCGCCGGATCATAGGCCGGGGCGAGTCTGCCTTCTTCCGTGCGCGCGTAGGTGCGGCGGGCGAATTTCTCCCAACCTGCCGGCGGCATATCGGGAAACGCCGCGCCCTGCTTTGCCCTGGTGTGTTCGATGGCCTCTCGCCATTCGTCCACCGCCTCGACCTTGCCGACATAGCCGCGAATCCGCTCCAGGCCAACCGGGTCGACTTCGGGCCCGATATCGTTCAGCACGATGCCGGCGAACCGGCCCGGTTGCATCGCGTTCATCATCATCGACATGAGTCCGCCGAGGGACGTGCCGATCAATGCGATGCGCTCAAGTTTCAGCGTCTCGATAAGCGCGAACATGTCCTGCACATAGGTTGCGGGGGTGTAGTGCTCGGGACTGCGCGCCCAGTCCGACTTGCCGCGACCGCGCTGGTCCACGGCGATGACCCGAAAGTCCGGTTGCAGCGACTCGCAGAGATCCTCGAAATCCGCCGAATTGCGCGTCAGTCCCGGCAGGCACAGCGCCGTCAGCGTAGCCTCCGGGTTGTGATAGTCACGGGCGTAGAGCGTCAGCCCATCGGCATTCCAGTAGTAAACGTCTTCAAAGCTCATGGCGATTCCGAAGGTGATCCGCGGACATTATCGCTTTCGATCAGCCCCACGGCAAAGAACGAGCGTGACACCCTATAATGTCGTCATGAACGATGACGGCGTGGTATTGGACACCTGCAGGGAGCTGCTGTCACGGCTGGTCGCGATCGACGACGAGGCCTGGACCGCAGCACGTGAGCACCTGCAGGTTCGCCGCTTCGAGAAGCGTGAGCATGCGATCCGTGCCGGTCAGACCGTCGATGCCGTACTCTTTGTCGTCGACGGCCTCGCGCGTTACTACTACCTCACGCCGGAAGGTAAAGAGTTCAACAAATCCTTCACCGGCCCCGGTGACGTGTTGAGTAGCATCACGTCGCTGGTTGCCGGTGAGCCGTCACCGTTTTCGGTCGAATTGCTGGCGCCGACCACATGCGTTGAACTCAGCCGGCACGGTTTTGAAGAAATCTCCGCGCGTTACCCTTCATGGCAGCAATTGCACACGAGACTGCTGGAGACGCTTGCGATCAAGAAGGAGAAGCGGGAAGCAGACTTTCTCCTCCTGACCGCGACCGAGCGATACCTGGCGTTTTGTGAAGACTACGCGGACATCGCCTCGTCTATCCCCAATTTCCATATCGCTTCCTACCTCGGCATAACGGAAGTCGCGCTGTCTCGTATTCGTGGCAGGCGAAAGTCGACGGACAGTCAACAACGTCGGTAGAACATTCGCTTCCAACATGACAAGCTGGCTTTGTCCTGACGCAAAGGGATGGCGAAATTTTGGACAAGGACTTCTGTAGCTATCACTACCGGTCACCGGCAACGTTTCGTTGCGATGCGTGCTTCAAGCACTTCGGCGACTGTTGCATTTGCCGGGACCTGCCAGAACGGGTATGTCCGCTGTGCGGCCAGGAGCTTGTGTCGCTGGGGGCTGCCAACACGGCGCCG
>JAGRIN010000091.1 GCA_020443245.1 Pseudomonadales bacterium | reverse complement strand
AGTTCCGTTGCTGGTGCTGGAGGTTCTGTGAGTGTTGGGGAGAGTGTCGTGGCGGGGGCGTTGAGGTCCTTCCGCTCCGCGTGCCTTCGCACGCTCCGGTCAGGATGACCTTGCTGCGCGCGGTCACCGTCGTCCTGAACGGAGCACGCATGTGCGGAGTTGAAGGATCTCGGCGGTCGGGGAAAGCGCGCTTATCTGCCCAGGCGCTTTTTCTTGTTCTGCACGTAGTCGACCAGGATGTATTCGCCGAGGCGATGGGGCTCGGTATAGAAGACGCGGCCACCGTTGATGCGCGTCATCTGCTCGACGAACGCCTTCAGGTAGTAGCTCTGTTCGAGCATGAAGGTGTTGATGGTTATACCTTTCTGCGTGCAGCTCTTGATCGCGCGCAGGGTCCGCGTGATGGTTGCCGGGGTTGGCGGGTAGGCGAACACCGGCCGGCCGTCTTCGAGGTGTGCGGTCGGCTCACCGTCGGTGATCATGATGACCTGCTTCGTCCCTTGCTGGTGCTTCGCGAGCAGCTTTTCGGCAAGGATCAGCGCGTGCTGCATGTTCGTGCCAAGCAAATAGTCGTCGTACTGCAGGTAAGGCAGGTCATGCGCCTTGATCTCTTTGGCGTAGGCCGAGAAGCCCAGCACATAGAGGCTGTCCCGCGGATAGGCAGACGAGATCAGGTTGTGCAGCGCCATCGCTACCTTCTTGGCGGACTGGAACGACCCGCGCAATGCCATGGACCACGACAAATCGACCATGAGCACAGTCGCGGTTTGCGTAATCAACTCGCTGCGATAGATCTCGAAGTCCTCGGTGCGCAGATTCACAGGCGCGCCCGGACCCTCGCGATTCAATGCATTGCGGATCGTTCGCGGCATGTGAAGGTGGAAGGGGTCGCCGTACTCGAACGGCTTCGAGTCCTCGACCCGTTCGCCGAAACGGCCTTCTTCCGGCACGGCGTGGTTGCCGAGATTCTGCTTCTTCAGCCGGGCATAGATTTCACCCAGCGCCTTCTGCCCCAGTGAACGGGTGCCGCGCGGGGTCAGCTCCCACTTATTGCCGTCCTTTCGCACGTAGCCCGCCTTCTCGAGAACCTCCATGAGCTTCTTCATTTCCTCGAGGTTCTCGGCGGCTTCCTTGCCCAGCAATTCTTCGACTTTGTCCGGGTCGATGGAGTCGACTTTGCCGTCGTACTGCGCGCGCTGCATCTGTTGCTCGAGTTCGTCGAGCTGCTGCATCTCGCGCATGAGTTCCATTGCCGCCTGCAGGTCGATTTCCTGGTCACCGGAGAAATCGTAGCGTTTGCCCTGCGGATTCAGGAAGTCGAGCTCTTTCGCGAGCTTGGCCAGTTCGCTGTTGAGTTCCGGGTCGCCGAACCGATCGCTCATCATGTCCATGAGCTGCTGTTGCTGTTCCGGTGACATCGAATTGAACAGGGATTGCGTGGCGGCCATCTGCTGCTGCATCTGTTCCAGCAATTCGTCCAGCGATTGCGGCGGATTGTCGCCGAACATGTCGCCGTACTTTTGCATGAACTCCTCGAAGCCAGGGTCCTCGCCGGCGATCTTCTTCACCAGCATCTCGTTCAGGTCCTTGACCATGTTCTTCATGCGTTCCATGTCGCCGTCGGACATGTTCTTGATCATGCTCTCGACGTCTTTGAAGAACGATTGCGTCATACCCTTGCGCAACTGTTCGATCAGTTGCAGGAACTTCTTTTGCGCCTCGGCATTCAGGAACTCGTAGTCCTGTAACGCGCGTACGCGGCCCGCCGTATCGGGCGGCAGGTTCTTGATGAACTCCTTGTTCTGCTTGCCGATATCGCCAAGCACTTTGTCAGAGAAGCTGCCCTCGCCATCACCCGCATCGCCGCCGGTATCCTCAGGTTGCGCAGTGTCTCCCTGGGGCATGCCGCCGCCATCGCCCTCGTCGAAGTCCTTGTTCAGGTTCGAGTTGAGGTCCTTCATGAGATCGTCCATGAATTTCCTGGACTCGTCGTTTGACTGCTCCTGGTCGATCCACTCGTTGATCGTGCTCCGCTCCATATCGAGGATTTCTTCGAGCTGGCGCTTGATGTCTTCCATGACGCTACCCATGTCGTAGCGTTCGAGTCGCTGGTTCCGTTGGTCCTTGAGCTGGCGGAGCATGTCGCGAAGCCCGCGGATGTAATTCCCGTCTTCGCTGTCCATGCCGCGCTGCATCAGGTAGCGCATCGCCTGCTGGAGGTCGCCGAATTCCATCAGGTCTTCGGAGATCGCGCCGAGGATGTCGTCGGCGTCGAGTTCAGGCTTCTGTGAACCGTCCCATTGCGAGTAACGGGTCCAGGATGTGGGTCTCATTGGCATAGCGTGCCCCGGTTCAACCGCGATAGGTTGTCCTGCCGTTAACGCGGTCCTTGTTGAGTAGCTGGTTGAGGTGTAATCCCTCGAGGATGAACTCGACGGCGGAGGCGCGCAGTGCCGCGTTACCTCCAGGCGCGAGCTTGGTGACCGCGTCGTTCAGCCCATCGACCCGTTTTACGATCGACTCGTACTCCGATGAAGCGAACGATTCCCCGGTCGTCACGTTGAGCCCGTCAGCGAACTGCAGCGCGAGCGCCTCCATGTCGGAAAGGTCGGTGTAACGGCCGAACACGGCCTTGACCGCATCGTTGAAGAGCTTTTGCATGATCTTCTCTTCGCGACCTTCTTCCATCGCCTCGAATTCGACCTTGCCCTGCAGTGACGGCATCACGAACGGCAGGTCAGATATGCGCGGCACGACGTCCTGCTCTCCGGTCTGGATAGCGCGGCGCAACGCATTGGCGAGCAGCGCCTCGTAGTTGGCGACCGAGGCCCGTACCGATACGCCGGAACGCTGGTTGATGTCGGGTGACCGACGAGCCATCTGCGTGATCTCTGCGATGATCTGCTGCATATACGATGGCACGTTCTCGCGATACTCCCCGAGATCCATGCGATTCTGTTCCTGCTCCATGATCGTGATTTCTTCGAGCACGCTCTGGGGATAGTGAGTACGAATCTGCGAGCCGTAGCGATCCTTCAGCGGCGTGATGATACGACCCCGGTTTGTGTAGTCTTCCGGGTTCGCGGTTGCGACGATCATGATGTCGAGATCGAGTCGCACCTTGTGCCCGCGAATCTGTATGTCGCGTTCTTCCATCACATTGAGCAGGCCGACCTGGATACGTTCGGCCAGGTCCGGTAGTTCGTTGATCGCGAAGATGCCGCGGTTGGTGTGGGGAATGAGGCCGAAGTGCAGGGCTTCCTCGTCCGAGAGATATCGCCCCTCAGCAATCTTGATCGGATCCACTTCGCCGATCAGGTCGGCGATGGTGATGTCTGGTGTCGCCAGCTTTTCGCCGTAACGCGCTTCTCGCGGCAGCCAACGTATCGGCGTGTCGTCGCCTTTCTCCGCGACGAGTTTCTTGCCCTGCGCGCTGATCGGTGCGAACGGGTTTTCGGGAATCTCGACACCGTCGAGCGTCGGCGTCCACTCATCCAACAACGACGTCAAGCTGCGGATGATGCGTGACTTGGCCTGGCCACGTTCCCCAAGCAGGATGATGTCCTGGCCGGAGAGTACGGCGTTTTCGAGCTGTGGCACGACGCTGTCGTCGTACCCGATGATACCGGGGAAGACCTCTTCGTTGTCGGCGAGCTTTTTCATGAGGTTGCGGCGCATTTCGTCACGCACCGGGAGCACCTTGTAACCGGATGCTCGAAGTTCGCCCAGGGTCATGGCTTGGGTGTTCGTCACAATGGCCTCCTCCTCACATCAGACCGCAAAGTAAGGCTCGGGGCGCCGGTGCTCCGAACGCCAGAGCCGTTACCATATAAACAGGTTGCAATGCCGCCATGCAAGCGGTTTCTCGGTGACCCGCTGTGCGGCAAACTTTTGTCCGCAAGTGGGAAAAACGCGAGAAAACAGTGCGTTGGCAGGCGCCAAATCCCTCTGTAATAATGCCGGATTGCCTTGACCTGGAGACGCGAGTGATTACGAAGGGGGATGACTATCCATTGCACCAGACACCGGACCCGATTGCGTACACCGGTGCGAACAGGAACTTTTACGATCGCTACTTTTTCAACGGCTACGACCGAAGTGGTGAGGTGTTCTTCGCCGCGGCGATGGGCATCTACCCCTACGTGAATGTCCTGGACGGCGCCTTCTCGATTATCGTCGACGGCGTCCAGCACAACGCCTACGGTTCGCGCGTCATGCACATGGAGAGACTGGATACGTCGGTAGGACCGGTTGCGGTCGAGGTCGTCCAGCCACTCAAGGTGCTGCGCGTCGTGTGCGATGACGAGGAGCAGCGAATTCGCGCAGACGTGACATTCACAGCGAGGACACTTCCCCACGAAGAACCGCGATTCCTGCGCCGTTCGGGTTCACAGGTAATGATGGACGTGACGCGCATGACCCAGTTCGGCAACTGGTCCGGCTGGATCGAGGTGAAAGGTCGCCGGATAGAGGTTTCCCCCGACAACTTCCGGGGTACGCGCGATCGGAGCTGGGGTATCCGCGGCGTCGGCCAGGCCGACCCGCAGCCCAACCCGGAGGCGGGCAGGCCACAGTTCTATTGGCTATGGGCACCGCTCAACTTCGAGGAATTCGCCGCACACTATTTCGTCAATGACGACGCTGAGGGCGAATCCTGGAACAGCAATGGCATCATCCTACCGGTATCGGACTTCGACGCGCCACCGATGAGATCCTGGCGCAGCCACATGGAGTTCAAGACAGGCACGCGCCACGCGAAGTCTGCGACGATCGACTTCACGGACAAATCGGGTGGCGATTGGCACTTCGAACTGACGCCGAAGTGGCACTTCTATATGCGTGGTATCGGGTACACCCATCCGCATTGGCGTCATGGCAGCTATCATGGGGAACTCGAAACCGGCTATGACGAGTTTTCCGTCGAGGGCGTGGACCCGACGGACGTTCACATCCAGGCGATGTGCGACGTGCGTCTTACGCACGGTGACAAACGGTATGAGGGGCAGGGTGTGCTCGAGCAACTGATTATCGGTCCGCACGCGCCTTCGGGCTTCACTGACATGATGGATATGGCGAAGTGATGCAAGACGCGGGCGAGATCGCCCGGGCGACAGCTGACTATCTCACGAAACGTTGGGGTGCGCGGACCGAGGTCCTCCGCTTCGAGCAGATCTTCGGCGGCGCTTCCCGCGAAACGTACCGTCTACGGGTCGGGACCGGGGGACAGGAACGCGGCCTGATCCTGCGCCGCGACCCCGAGACGAGCCTGATCGATACGGAACGTCGCCTGGAGTATGGGGCTTATGAAGCGATATTCGGGACCGACGTGCCGGTACCAGAACCCCTTTTCCTCGAAGAAGACCCATCGTATCTCGGCAGGCCGTTCTCGATCATGGTTGAGATAGAAAACGCAAGGACCGATGTCGCGAGCCTGGATGCGGCGCAGCGCCAGACAATTGGCGAGCAAAAGTGGCGCATCCTCGGCAGTCTGGCAGCCAAGGATCCAATCGCCCTTGGGTTCGATCGGATCACGTCCGTCCCTGCACCTGCCGAAACTGCCGCGCGCGAACTCGAGTATTGGGCGGGCGTCATCGATGCCGACGAGATCCACCCGCAGCCGATCGGTCGAGCGGCGATTCGGTGGCTGCGACGGAACATGCCGCGCCCGGCGCAGAAGTTGAGCGTCGTACACGGCGACTATCGAACCGGGAACTTCCTGTTCGACCCCCAGGCGGGTATCAAGGGAATACTCGACTGGGAAATGTGTCATATCGGTGATCCGCTCGAAGACCTCGCCTGGTCCCTCGACCCGCTCTGGAGTTGGGGTGAACCGACGCTTGCGGGGCGCCTGCTTCCGCCGGCGGAAGCGATTGCAATCTGGGAGTCGGCAAGCGGACTCAATGTGGATCCGGTGGACTTCAACTGGTGGCGAGTGTTCGTCTCCGTGAAGGCGCTGGCTATCTGGGTTTCCTCCAGCGAGGATTTCCAGAACGGCAATTCGAGGGAGGCGATACTGGCATATGCCGGTTGGGTGATGACCGACCGGCAGAACCGCATACTGCTTGACTACCTGTCGCCCGTTTCGAAGGGCGAACTCGGAGGGCGCATCCAGTGATACCGCTACCTTCTAATGCATTGCGGCTGCTCGCCCAGCGGGTGCTCGCGAGACTGGTACCCCAGGCAGGCTCGGCCCACGGCACCTCCGACGGCGCCATGACGACCATGCTGATCATGACCCTCGCAGACGAACTCGAGTCCGGCGTCGACCGAAGGATGGCAGATATCGCGCAGATGCGCGCCTTGTTCAGCACCGCCCTCGAGGCTGGCGTCGGCGAAGATCTCGTGGCGACACTTTCGCCGTTGCGCGACCGGCAACCGGCGTCTTTCAGGATGTCGGATGTCGATGCACTACATGACGAGATGGCCAACGCGTTGATTCGCTTGCACGAACGTGCCGAGCAGGCGCCGTCGCTTGCGTCCCTGAACGAGGCGATCTGGCAGTACCTGCACGAGTCCGCCACGCGACACGCGCTCGCTATCTAGGACGCTCCGCGATGGCGATCGCGCGGGTGGGTGCCGGCCAGCCTTCAATCGTCTTCGATGGGTCCGTGGGATCGAGAAAGTCACGGAGCGACTGAAACGTCATCCATCGCGTTGCGCGTTGTTCGCTCGTCGAGGTGCGCGTCACGTCCACAATCCGGACCGAACCAAAGCCTGCCTGCCGAAGCCACGTTTCGAGCGTCCCGGTGTCCGGCAGGCACCAGATGTTTCGCATTTGCGCGTAGCGTTGGCCGGAATCGAAGACGATGGCGCCATTTTCTTCGGTCACGAGTGTTTCCAGTACGAGTTCGCCGCCAGGGCGAAGGAAACCATACAACTCCGCGAGATGGGTCGAAGGTTCGCGGCGATGGGAGAGAACACCCATCGAGAAGACCGTATCGAACACGGCCAACGGCGGCAGGTCCTCACTGCGCAGGGGTAGTATCTCCGCCATGAGGTTCGGCAGGCAGCGAGTCATTGCGCGAAACTGGTAGGTGAACAGGATCGTCGGGTCGATGCCGAGTGCAAACGCCGCGCCTTCGCCGAGCATTCGGAGCAGGTAGTACCCGTTGCCGCAGCCGACGTCGAGGATGTGACGGCTCGCAAGCGGCGAGATGTGTGGCGCGAGCCTCGCCCACTTCAGATCGGAACGCCACTCCGTGTCGACGTCGACGCCGAACAGTTGCCAGGGTCCCTTGCGCCATGGCATAAGATTCGCCAGGTGATCGGCGATCGTAGCCGCCCCGACGCCTGCCGCCTGGCCGATGCGTATCACGGGACTGCCGATGTCGAAGTCGCTTGTCTCCTCCGACGGCAATCCGTTCACCGCGGCAGACCAGCGCGCCTCGTCACCGTGTCGCGCGCGCCCTTCGTGCGCGTCCAGCACCCGGGAGAGTTCCCCGGTCCAGGTTTCGAGTGGTGTGCCCTTGATCTTCCGGAAGAAGGCGTCTCGGGTCACTGGCTGTCGGCTGCCTCTGGATCGTCGATCCTGAGATGTTCGACCAGCATGTCGTAGGCGGCGAACGAATCGGTGACCAGTTGCTGTGCCCAGTGTTGCGCCATCGCGTAACCGACGTGGTTGAGCCACACGGAGGCGGCGAACAGCGCGATCAGCGGCGTATATTCGCCCGGCGCTACGGCAGCGAGGCCGAGGCCGATCGCAAAACCCGCGGTGCTGTGCCAGGGCGTGCCGCGCTCCGGCGTGAGTCCAACCAGTATTGTCCAGAAGATCCCGGTCAGCGGTGCAGCCAGGGTGGCGCCCCAGCCGAATGCCCCGATGACAGCGACCAGGCAGGCAGCAAAAAGAAGAAACGACAGGATGATGGTCGACCAGACTGCCATCTTTTGCAGCGTCATATCGCGCCCGGTGGTGTCCTCGATGTCGCGGGCGCTGACGCGCGTAAAAAGTTGCCGCGAAATACTGCGTGGAAGGTGTAGCGCGGCTCTTCTCGCCTTGATACGTTCCCGAAGTGCGTCAAATTGTGATTCGTTCAGGTAACGCTTCATGCCTGTTCCTGTCGGATGGCGAGAAAGGAAGAGAATGAGAGGCAACGTTCGATTTCGTGCACCTCGCTGAATCCGGCGGCGTGCAAACGGTCAATGTGTGCCGCTGCGGTTTCCGGCACGAGGACATTCTCGAGTGCTGCACGCTTCTGGGCGATCTCGAGATCGCTGTAACCCTGGTGACGCTTGAACCTGTGATGCAGGTCAGTCATCGCGTGTTGTGTCTCGTTATCGTCGAAGCAGACCTTCTCGGACAGCACGAGCGCACCGCCGGGCACCATCCCACGCGCGATACGGGCGAGCATGTCGTATCTTTCGGCCGGCGGGATGAACTGCAACGTGAAATTCATCGCGACCACCGAGGCATTGTCGATCGTCGTGTCCTGCATCGCCTCGCACCGTATCTCGACGTCGGCGGCACTGTGGTCACGCGCCACGTTCGCCCGACAGCGATCAGCCATCGCCGGTGAGTTGTCTACCCCGATCACCCGGCAAGACGCGGGAAGGTGGCGGCGCATCACCAGTGTTGACGCGCCCAGCGAACAGCCCAGGTCATAGCAGTTTGTCCGCGGGCGGCCGTACTGCTCAGTGATCACGCCCAGCAGTTCGAGCACGAGCGCGTATCCGGGTACCGATCGCCGGATCATATTCTCGAAGACGTCAGCGACACGTTCGTCGAATTCGAACGCCTCGATGCGTCTGGGGGCGGCGTATACCGTGTCCTTCTTCATGAAAACTTCACAGGGTCTTTGAACGGCGTGAATTCTACTTCAAATTCCGACGAAAGCCGACGCCAGGCGCTGGACGGCAGGGGGTCAGTGCTTGATTTGTCACTTCACATGGCTATGATAAAGCGAGTTTTTTGTCGGTTCGGTAATAAGGTTCGGATCGGGCGAACAAGCAGGGGAAACTGCCATTGTGACGTTCTTGAGTAGCGTGGCCAGACATACCAGACACGAACGGGTCCCCCGGGACCCGGAAGCCTCGACGGCGTGCGCCAGTCGGGGCTTTTTTTTGCGCGTTTGTTTTTGACTTGTTGAAAGTGCGATAGTGAAGCGATGAGCGTCAGGATACTAAGGTTGAATACCGCCGGTGCGCCAATCGAATGGCTGAGCTGGCAGGAGGCGGTTTGCCTGCATGCCCGGGAACTTGTGAGCTGGACACATGGCGAAGAAGTGATGTCCGTTCACGGTGGCCACTCCCGGATGACCGGCGAGCAGACGATTGTGCGCCTTTCCAGCATCATCGCGTGCAAGGGCAAGGTATTTACCAACATGCGCAAGGAGCCGCCCCTTACCAATCGCGCATTGTTCCGCCGCGACCAGAATGTCTGCCTGTACTGCGGCAAACTCTTTCAGGAAGAACATCTGAGCCGTGATCATGTCATTCCGTTGTCGCGCGGCGGACTCGATATCTGGACCAACGTCGTGACGGCCTGCAAGCGCTGTAATGCCCGCAAGGGAAGCATGTTGCCCGATGAGTGCAATATGGAACTCCTGGCGTTGCCGTACCTGCCGAACCACGCCGAGTACCTCGCGCTCTCCCACAGCGGTCGA
>JAGRIN010000090.1 GCA_020443245.1 Pseudomonadales bacterium | reverse complement strand
AAGCAGAAGAACATTCCCGTGCTCGCGAAGCTGGTGGATGAAGGTTACGACCTGATCGCGCCGATTCCCTCGTGCGTATTGATGTACAAGCAGGAATTGCCGCTCATGTATCCGGGCGACCCGGACGTGAAGAAAGTGCAGGAAG
Source organism: Pseudomonadales bacterium (assembly GCA_020443245.1). GTDB lineage: Bacteria > Pseudomonadota > Gammaproteobacteria > Pseudomonadales > Azotimanducaceae > JANQJA01. Next base: position 9,534 of record JAGRIN010000090.1, on the reverse strand, counting down.
CATTCTACGACCCGTTCGAGTACCTGTTCCTGCGCCACAAGGAAGGTTTGCTGAACACCGATTTCAAACAGGGTCTCGGCGACATCAGCTACCAGGTTGCCTGCCACCTGCGTGTGCAGAATATCGGTATCAAGACCCGTGATGTGCTCGGTCTGGTGCCCGACACGACGGTGCATGCCATCGAGCGCTGCTCGGGGCATGATGGTACCTATGCGGTGAAAAAAGAGTCGCGCGAGCATTCCGTGAAGATCGCGCGCCCTGTGGTGCGCCAGGTGGACGCGAAGGAACCTGATCACTTTGCCAGTGACTGCCCGATGGCCGCGACCCACATTGCCAACCTGTCGGAGAAGGTGACCCATCCAGAGCATCCCATTACCCTCCTGCGGCAGGCCTACGGCATCCAGTAGACATTGGAGGCAACGATGCAACTGACACGAGAAGACCTCTGGTCGCTCGAAGAGTATTCGACCAGGCGCCCTGAATTCCGGGCCGAGGTCATTGCCCACAAGAAGGATCGCCAACTGCTGATCGGCGGCCACATCCTGCTCATCTTCGAGGACCGCAAGACGATCCAGTACCAGATCCAGGAGATGCTGCGCATCGAAAAGATCTTCGAGGCAAACGGTATCCAGGAAGAACTGGATGCATACAATCCGCTGATTCCCGACGGCGATAACTTCAAGTGCACGATGCTCATCCAGTATGAAGATGTGGATGAACGCAAGCGGCGCCTTACCGAACTCGTTGGGGTCGAAGACGTGATCTGGATCCGGTTCGGTGACACGCCGAAGATCTATCCGATCGCGGACGAAGACATGGAGCGCGAGAACGCCGAGAAGACCTCGTCGGTTCACTTCATGCGATACCAGCTCGATGCAGCTGCGATTGCGGCGGCGAAGAGCGGAGAGCCCATGACGGTCGGCGTCGATCATCCGGCCTTTCCGGTCGATGTCGTGACCGTGCCGGAGAATATACGGACCTCTGTCGTCGGCGACCTGGCCTGAGGGGTGACCGGAGCTATCCGGGCGCTTGCCGGCCGTAGCGCGGGGCGGCCTCTAAGGCACGGGGTTGTGCGTGGACACCGAATAAGGCTATAAACCCTGCTGAGGGGGAGGATATTCGAGGACGTCCATGCGGGCGAGACCGTGGGCCGCATCAATTTTCTGTTGCTTGTTTTTCTGTTCGCTTGGCGCTCAAGCGCTTGTCGTTGACCTGGCAGACGGGGACACGATCACTGTTCATCGCCTGGCGGATACCGAAAAGATCAAGGTCGATGGGCGCCTGGATGAAGACGTATGGGGCAACCTGCCGGCATATGACGAGTTCGTCGTCATCGAACCGGACACGTTTGCCAGGGTGCCCCATCGAACACTTGTTCGATTCGCCTACGGCAAGGCCGGGCTCTATGTCGGGATCGAAATGGAGCAGCCGAAGGAGACGCTCATCAAGCGGCTCTCCGGACGCGATGCACGGCAGATAAACCGGGACAGCATCAACCTCACGCTCGATACCTCAGGCGAAGGACGCTACGGCTACTGGTTCGGCGTGGCGTTGGGCGACTCGTTGATGGATGGGACCGTCCTCCCGGAACGGCATTTCACGAGTGACTGGGATGGCGCCTGGCGCGGGGCAAGCGCAGAGACCGATCACGGCTGGTCGGCGGAGATGTTCATTCCCTGGGGAACCGTCTCGATGCCCGCGAGTGGTGACACCCGGCGAATTGGCCTCTATATGTCTCGCAAAGTAGCGTACATCGACGAGCGCTGGGGGTGGCCCGCGCTCCCGGACACGGTGCCTCGCTTCATGTCAGTCCTGCAGCCGCTCGAATTCGCGGGCGTCAACCCGCGCCAGCAATACAGTATCTTTCCGTTCGTGGCGTTGGGTCGTGACCGCATTGACCAGCAAACAAAGCATCGCGTCGGCGCGGACTTCTTCTGGCGACCCTCCACCAACTTCCAGATGTCGGGGACGATCAATCCTGACTTCGGCAATGTCGAGTCGGACGACGTTGTCATCAATCTCTCGGCTACCGAAACGTTCTTCCCGGAGAAGCGGCTGTTCTTCCTGGAGGGACAGGAAGTCTTCGTTGCCTCGCCGCGGGCAGACACGCGCGGTGGCGGTGTCGGAAACGCGGGTTCACCGACGACGATGGTCAATACACGACGAATCGGCGGCAAGCCGCGCGCGGTCACATTGCCGGCTGGTGGTTCGCTCTCGAAGCGTGAAGAATTCAAGCCCGTTGATCTGAAGGGCGCCGTGAAGGCGACTGGCCAGGTCGGACGCTTCCGGTACGGTGTGCTGGCGGCAGCCGAGGATGATGTCGTCATCGAGGCGACACTTGCCGGGTCGCCTTACCCCATCGCGCAGGATGGTAGTGACTACGGCATTGCGCGCCTGCTGTACGAGGATTCGGTTGATGGCGACTACCGCGCCTTCGGCGTTCTCTCCACCGCTGTCCTGAACCAGGCCGGCGATGCACTCGCCCAGGGCGTCGACGCCCACTACCTCAGCCGCGACGGCAAATGGAAACTGGACACCCAACTTTTCACGTCAGACATCGAAGGCAGCGAGCGCGGCTATGGCGGCTTCCTCGACGCGCAATACACAATTGCAAAGGGCGTCTATCAGCGGGTCGGCCTCGAGTACCTGGACAAGCACGTCGATATCAACGACCTGGGCTATCTCGCACGCAATGACAGCCTGCGCCTGCGTGCCGCACACATCCGGACAACTTCCGGGCTCGGCTGGGCGCGGGACAATCAATTCGATGTGCGAGGATTCCTGCAACAGAACAACGACGGCTACTTTACCGGCGGCGGCATCTTCTTCTCTGACCGGCTGACGTTGAACAACCTGTCGTCAGTCACGATGCGCATCAACTACAACCTCCGCGCATACGATGACCTGAACAGTGAAGGTAACGGCACCTACAGGGTCAAGGCGATGCCATCGGTTTCGCTGAAGTATTCCTCTGATTCGACCGGCACTTTCAGCTTCGGCGGTGGGGTGAGTTTCTCCACTGAAGACCTGGGCGGCGAACACTACAGCATCGGTGGCGGGTTTACCTGGAATCCCAGCGACCAGTTCACGCTGCACGCAGACATCAATTACCGGAACCGGCACGGGTGGTTGTTGCACGACGAAGATCGCAACATGACCACGTTCAACGCCGAACAGTGGGGGCCGAAGCTCAGCATTGACTATTTTTTGACGGCCCGACAGCAGCTTCGAACCTCGTTCCAGTGGGTCGGCATCCAGGCCCACGAGAAAGAGTTCTTCCTCGTGCCGCTGACGCCCGGTGACCTTATTGCGACTGCAAAGCCGCCAGGTCCTTCCGACAGCTTCGGCATCTCGCAGATGGTGATGCAGGTGCGCTACCGCTGGGAACTCGCGCCCCTGTCGGACTTGTTTGTGGTTTACACGCGCGGTGCGGATCGCGCGATAGGATTGCGGGACAATTCATTCGGCGACTTGCTTGAAGATGGCTGGAACAATCCCATTGGGGATGTGTTCGTGGTCAAGCTACGCTATCGGTTCGGGTCCTGACCCGGCCACTTTCAAACCCTGGGGGAATGCATCATCACTACCGGATCGCTCGAAAGACAACCTATCTTCTGGTTTTACGGCTCGGCTTCGATTGCATACGGCGTCAAGAACAATGCGTTCAGTTACCTGCTGCTCATTTACGCGAACCAGGTGTTGGGTGTCCCGGGTTACCTGGCATCACTCGCGCTCGCGATCGCCATGGTGTGGGACGCGGTCTCGGACCTTCTCCTCGGTCACTGGTCCGACAAGACGAGCAGTCGCCTTGGGCGACGGCATCCGTTCATGTATGCCGCGCTGTTTGTGCTACCCATCACGTTCTACGGACTGTTCAATCCGTTTATCACGTTGACCGATGACAACACGTTTCTCTACCTGCTGGTGATGGCTGTCCTGATTCGCACCGGCACGACATTGTTCGAGGTCCCGTCGACTGCACTGCTACCGGATCTGGAAAGCGATTACGACCGGCGCAACAAATGGCTGGCACTGCGTTACGCATTCGGCTGGTATGGCGGCAACGGGATCCACACGATCAACTTCATGTGGTGGGTGGGTGCTTACGGCGTAGCCGTGCAAACCGGCTACTCGATCTATGGCACTGTCGGGGCTGTACTGATTGCCGTCGCGATCATCCTTTCTGCACTCGGCACGCAACCTGTTGCCGCCGCACTGCCGCGGCCTGAGGAACCGTTCCGTTTCAGCGAAATCACGCGGGAGATTCGCCAGATCTTCCAGTCCATCAAGAATCGCAACTTTGCGGCGTTGTTCCTTTATGGGTTGACGGTGGGTATCGCGGGCGGCCTCGGGACGGCGCTCTATCTCTACAATACGACCTACTTCTTCGCCTTCTCCGGCAAACAGATCGCATTTACCGGCTTCTGCGTGATGATTTCGCCCGCCATCGCCTACGTCATCGCGCCGGCTGCGGGCCGAATCTTCGGCAAGAAGGGCGCGGCGATTGGCGCGATCCTCGTCAACATCGCGCTCTATCCGTTGCCGTACGTTTTCTCCCTTGCCGGCTTCTGGCCCGAACTGGGCAGTTGGACGTCGCTTTATCTCTACAGCGCCTTCATTGTCTCCGAAGTGGTTTGCAGCATCATCGGCGGGGTTTTGCTCGATTCGATGATGGCGGATGTGGTTGAAGACAGCGAGATCAGTACATCACGGCGTTCGGAAGGGCTGTTTTATGCCGCGCGTGGCTTTGCGGGCAAGGCGATTTCTGCAGGCGGCATCGTTGGCGCGGGTGCGATCGTTTCGCTTGTCGGCCTCGACGGCGTGACGAGCGTCGACATGGTGACATCGGAAATTCGGACGAATCTTGCCATGTTCTTCCTGCCTGTATTCTGCGGGCTGAACCTGGTGGCGCTGCTGATTGTGTCGACCTACCGGATCAGCCGGGACGACCACAAGGCGAACCTCGCGACGCTGGCCGAGCGCAAGGGCCTCGGCAATGTCGGCCAGGACATTATCGCGCCGGGAGCGGAATAAACTCTGTCTCGCCCGGTACCGGGTCGAATCGGCCCTCGGCCCAGTCGCGCCTGGCCTGCTCGAGTCGCGCCTCGGTCCGCGCGCAGAAATTCCACCACACGATACGGTCTGAGGCGAGCGGCTCCCCGCCCAGCATTACCAGCGTCGATCGCCTGGTGACCTCGAGTTGGATGTCCGCATCCGGCGCGAGCGTCACCATCCGGTGAGACCCAAACGACGCGCCCGCCACCCTGATTTCCCCTTCTACCAGATACACCGCGCGTTCACAGTTCGGGACATCCAACATCTTCGGGACATCCAATATCGCGCCGGCGTCCGCCTCGACGTGCACATAGAAGAGCGGCGAGTAGGTACTGACGGGTGAACGTTGCCCCCAGGCCTCCCCGGCGATGACGGTCAGTTCTGAATCGTCTCGCTTGAATGCCGGTAGAGAGCCCGCGGGATGATGGACGAAGCCTGGATCGATCTCTTCGTGGCCATCGGGAAGTGCAATCCAGATCTGGAGCCCGTGTAGCGTCGAACCCGAGGCCCTCAGTGCGTCGGGGGTGCGTTCCGAGTGCACAATCCCGCGCCCTGCCGTCATCCAATTGACGGCGTGTGGTTGGATGGGTTGAACGACCCCAAGGCTGTCGCGATGCATGATTTCGCCTTCGAACAGATAGGTGAGCGTCGACAGCCCGATGTGTGGGTGCGGTCTTACGTCGATGCCGTGGCCCTGGTCAAATTGCGACGGACCCATGTGATCGAAGAAGATGAACGGCCCAACCCGGGGCCTTGTTAATGCCGGCAAGACGCGACGCACTGTGAAGCCACCGAGATCTTTCTCGTGTGGCGTGATCACCTGCATCACCGCCCGAAGGTCGACCTCTTCGCAGCCTGGTTCTTCGCAGTCCCGGACACTCATGGTGATCGCCTCTCAACCTTCGGTTTCGAAGGAGGATACCAAATCGGGACACCCAACTTCCTTTAAACCAGGACACCCACGTACCAAATCGGGACACCCAACTTCCTTTAAACCAGGACACCCACGTTCATGCCAGCATCTTCAACGCAGGCCCCAGGACCAGAGCGAGTTGAGGGCCTCTACTCAAAGCGTTGATTCTGGGCGCTTTTTCGCGGATTCCGTCGGGGTGGGCCGGTAGGCTGTGCCGCATCGGGGCTAACTCCGACATAGCTGGCTTAGTGGATGTCCAGTATTGGCCGTTTTAGTCGTTGGTCGTTGAGCATCAATCGATGCCGAGGTTCGCTGCGACGCTCGTGGCACCGATCTGTTCGGCGCGAGCACATGTCTGGGAGGTCAAGAGCGCATTCCAACCCGACAGATTATCGGGGAGAGACGGTGAGGGCTCGATTGCAAAGGTCTGGCGGAACACCAGGTTGCCTTCGATGACTTCACCGTCGCTACCGATCGCGGGACTGTAGCGGCTTTCTTCGAGAACTGCGCGGAGATAGCGCACAAGCCGTGCGGGCGTGTTGCCATCCATCGTAATGTTGTGGGGGCGCCCCTTTACATCGACCTGCAAGGTCACGTCGGCGTAGTACTCTGCGAGAGAATTGCGGTCCTTTGGAGAAATGAAGTCCTCGATAGTCGCAGAGCACATCGGCACCGGCTTGCCGATTGTGACAGGCAACGGCTCCTTCTTTTCGATTCCCAGTGTTGCAAGCCAGTCGCCGCCCTCAGGTTGTGGCTTCACATACATGATGCTGCGTGACGGCACGAAGGCGTTTCCCAATTTACGAATTGCCTCGATCACGCTGCGCGAGTTCGGGACACCCAGGTATCTCGGTCGGGACATGTCCTCCTTCAGCGCGTTCACAGATCGCACCGCGAGATAGCGGCTTTGCGCTTCCATGCGCTGTCGCTCCAGTTGAAGCATGTCGGCGTACTCAAGTGCCACTCGCGCCTTGTCCTGCGGATCAAAGTTGCTGTCTGTTGCGGCGATCTCGGTTGCCACCTCCAATTTCCTGGAGGCGCAGCACCGCCCTGCCAGATACAACGTAAGCGCTTCGGAACGTAGCAGTTTGACGAGTTCGAGGTTGTCCCCGTTCGTGGTGATGATCGGGCGTGCGTCCTCATACAGCGTCAGGGCCTGGCGAAATCGTGACGTGGATCGATACCAATTCGCGAGGCGCAGGCGCGCGACGTTCATCTGCACGTCGTGGACCTCGTAGTTTCGTTCTGCCACGCCGTAAAGGAATAGATGTTGGGTGTCCGCATCCTCCAATTGTCCGGCCGCGATGAATGTTCGAATCAGGAACTCGACACTTTCGGTCTGGAGCGGAGAATACACGCCGTCATGCTGGTGAACCAGGTTCTGCATACGCCTGAATATATCGATGGCACGCTCGTATTGACCTGCCGTCTGGTAGTCGCGTCCCAGACGAAGCAAGGGCGCATACAATCCCGGCGAAAGAAGTCCTTCCGTTTCTTCAATCCCCTTTATCTCACGCTCCAGATCGCGGACCTCATCACCCTCGGCCGTATTCGCCACGAGAATGGCGAAGCTGATACCGACCATCAGGACAATGGGTTTGAATGCACTGCGCATGACGATTTGACCTCCAGTGACCACGCGTCTTGGGCGACGAACCTACCGATTGCAACGAGCGTACCAATCGCTGGAAACCCGCGTGAATTCGTTTCCCAGGTTGCGTTTTCGGCACCTTTGTGGGGCAAAATGACGCTGTCGTGAGTTAATTTCGCTCAGCCAACGACCGGCGATTGGCGATGTAGGCGTTTACGAAAAGTTACGCAAGTTCACCTCGTCTTTATCCTCGGTGGTTAGGATGGATGTCCTGAAACTCCGCCAGGCTGGACGCCATGCAGCACATACCACTCAATCCGCCGGGTCCCGAATCCGATGAGAAGTTGGAGCACATCGTTGCGACGGCCGGTATGCCTGTGTTCGTTTCGATCAACAACCACACCGTGCTGACGAATCCGCAGTTGGAGGCGATGGTGGGCTATACGTCCGAAGAACTGCGCGCGCTCCCCACTCTGGAGATGTTCCATCCTGACGAACGTGACATGGTGGCAGGTCGCGCTATCAGCTTCTATGAGGGGAGTACGGTCTTCCCTGCACATGCGACGCGGTTCATGGCGCGCAGCGGTGAGGTTCTGTCAGTCCAGGTCATCGGTTGGCCGACTTACTGGCGCGGCAAACCGGCCTTTCTGAACTATGTTCGGGACGAAACGAAGGAACGCAAGCTTGAGAATGAGCTGCAGATTGCCATGCGCCTGCAGAGTATCGGCACGTTGGCGGGTGGTGTCGCTCACGACTTCAACAATATCCTCATGGTGATCCAGGGTACCGTCTCGCTGCTGCTTGAGGATTTGGATCCGGCCCACCGTCACTACAACGACCTCAAGACAATCGAAGCACAGGTAGAGAGTGGGTCCTCGCTCACACGGCAACTCCTGGGATACGCAAGGCAGAAGCAGCATCGCCTCGAAGTCGCTGACCTTACCGGTCTCGTTGACAACACAGCGGAAACGTTTGCGCGGACGCGCAAGGACATCCACCTCCAGCGGGTCGATCACGACGATGTGTATTTTGCGTATATCGACAAAGGCTCGATCGAGCAGGTGCTCCTGAATCTCCTGATCAATGCCGGCGATGCGATGCCGCAAGGCGGCAACCTCTACGTCCGCCTCTACGAAGCGCGCGGCGCAGAGATCAAACACTGCAAGAACCCGTACGAAGCGTTCATCTGTATGGAAGTCTCTGATACCGGCGAAGGCATTAGCGAGGCCATCCTTGCCCGAGTCTTTGACCCGTTCTTTACAACGAAGGAAATGGGCCGCGGTACCGGACTCGGACTCTCGTCGGCCTATGGCATCGTCAAGAGCCACTCCGGCTACATTGAAGTGGAATCGATGCCCGGCAAGGGCGCAACGTTCAAAGTATTCCTGCCGAAGACGGACCGGGCCGCCACCAGCATTTGCCATTCCGAGGCAACCAAGGTTGTTGTGGGCAATGAGGGCATCCTTCTCGTCGACGACGAAGAGGCTCTCGTGATGATTGGCCAGCGGATGATGGAACGTTTGGGGTATCGCGTGTTTACAGCGCGTTCGGGCGAAGAGGCGCTGGAAGTGTTCAAGTTGCACCAGGACCAGATTGATCTCGTGCTGATGGACATGATCATGCCCGGTATGAGCGGTGGTGAGACCAGTCGAAAATTGAAGGCGATTAACGACAGGGTGCTTGTTGTTCTGGCCAGCGGCTACACGAAAGAAAGCCAGGAAGACGAGCTGGCTGAACTTGAATGTGCTGGCTTCATCCAGAAGCCTTACACCATGAGCGCGTTGTCCGAACAACTCCGCAACACGCTCGAGAGTGCGCGCCAACCAAACCTTATCGTCACCTCACCTTGGGAGGAGACCGACCCTGCACCCCTTCACAAGCGAGTCCTGCACTAATCTCCTTCCGAATCCGGGACATCGAATCTAGCGAATTCGGGACATCAAATCTCGATGGACCCTGGAAATTAAAATTCGTC
>JAGRIN010000089.1 GCA_020443245.1 Pseudomonadales bacterium | reverse complement strand
TCGCGGCAAAGAGTTCATCCGCCTGCGTGGTGTCGTCGGGCCGACCGACGTATCGATCCAGAACGTCGTGTCATCGAATCTCATCGCCAATGCAGAGATCATTTACAGCGGCACCGGTGAAACGGCACAGGCAAACACCGCCGGCTGGCTTGCCCGGTTCTTCATGGGGGCAATATGGCCATTCTGATGAGACACAGGATGAAACTCGTCTTCTTGCTGCTCATGGTCCTCGCGGCGCTCGTATCGGTGAATGCCGAGGCGATGCGTATCAAGGACATGACGACCATCAGCGGTGTCCGTGACAACGAGTTACTGGGTTACGGTCTCGTGATCGGTCTTGACGGCACAGGTGACCAGACTGCACAGACGTTCTTCACCGAACAGAGTATGAAGAACCTGCTGAACCGCCTTGGCGTGGTGATCCCGCCGGGCATCAGCCTGCAGCTCAAGAATGTCGCAGCGGTCATGGTCCAGGCGACACTGCCGCCGTTCGCGAAGCAGGGGCAGGCAATTGACGTCACCGTTTCCTCCATCGGCAATGCAAAGAGCCTGCGCGGCGGCGCGCTCATCATGACGCCGCTCAAAGGTACTGACGGCCAGGTGTACGCAGTGGCGCAAGGCAACCTGATCGTCGGCGGCTTCGGCGCCGAGGGGGCCAATGGCTCCAGTGTATCGGTCAACAGCACCGCTACGGGCCGGATCCCGGACGGCGCCAGCGTGGAGCGCACGGTTGACAGTCCGTTTGCGTATGCGCCGACCCTTCAGCTGAACCTGAATGACCCGGACTTCACGACGGCGCGCCGCCTCGCAGACCGGATCAATGAATTTATCGGCTCGTCGATCGCCATGCCCATCGACAGCGTCTCGATCAACGTGCAGGTGCCGCAGGATTTTGCGCAAAAGGTCGCGTTCGTTTCGGAACTGGAAAACCTGGAGTTCGAACCGGGAGAAGCCGCCGCGCGCATCATCATCAATTCCCGCACCGGCACGGTTGTTATCGGCAATCACGTGCGCGTGATGCCGGCCGCGGTTTCGCACGGCAGCCTGACGGTCTCGGTTTCCGAGAGTGCGAGCGTCAGCCAGCCTGCACCGCTTTCCAAGCGCGGCAATACAGTGGTCGTACCGGAATCCGATGTGAAGATCTCCCAGGACAAGAACCCCATGTTCCTGTTCCAGCCGGGTGTTTCGCTGGACGAATTGGTGCAAGCCGTCAACGCCGTGGGCGCTGCACCCGGGGATCTCGTTTCCATACTCGAAGCATTGAAGGAAGTTGGCGCCCTGCAGGCGCAACTTATCGTCATATGAACCCACTCGTCGACCGATCAGTCCAGGGCGCTGTCTCCTCGCATTACGACCTTGCGGGCCTCGAGAGCCTGAAGCGCGATGCCGGCAATGACAAGGGCGTGCGCGAGGTTGCAGAGCAGTTTGAATCGATTTTCGTGAACATGATGTTGAAGTCGGCGCGCGAGAGCGTGATCGACGGCGGCCTGTTCAGCGATTCGAGCCTCAAAACATACCAGGAGATGTTCGATCACGAGATCGCGATGAACATCTCAACGAAAGGCAACGGTGTCGGCCTCGCTGACATGATCGTGGCCCAGATCTCCCGTTCAAGGGGAGAAGGCTGAAGTAAATGGCTGAAGTGCTGAACATCGGTACGTCGGGACTGCTTGCCCTGCAGCGGGCAATTTCGACGACCTCGAACAACATCGTCAACGCGAATACCGAAGGGTATACGCGCCAGACGGTTTCGTTCGAGAGCCTGCCGGGCCAGCGCCTCGGGAACTACTATCTCGGCAACGGCGTCTCGACCGGCGATATCCAGCGCGTTTATGACGCCCACGTCGTCGCGACCTCACGGGACCTGACGGCCTCGCTGGGTAGCAATCAAACGATGAGCGACCTGTTGGGGCGAGTCGAGAACCTGCTTGCCGACTCCGACACCAGCGTTTCGCAAGGAATCCAGAAGTTCTTCGATTCGCTCAACGCACTGTCGCAAAACCCGACCGGCAGTTCGGAACGGGAGGTGGTGCTGAGCGAGGCGAAGTCGTTGGTCTCGCAGGTGCACTACCTGGACAACAACTTCAGCCAGCTCGGTGACGAGGTTGGATCGCGACTGGGCTCAGCCGTCTCGGAGATCAACGAGCTCGCGGGCTCCATCGCCAAGGTCAATGAACGCCTGCTCGCGCAGCGCGATGTGACGAATGCGCCGGGCGACCTGCTCGACCAGCGCGACCTGTTGCTCTCTAAACTCGCTGAAAAGGTAAAGATCCAGGTCAACGAGTCGCCGGACGGCGGTGTCGATGTGTTCATCGGCAACGGACAGGCGCTGGTGGTCGGGACGCGCGCATCGAGCCTCGCCACGACGCTGAACGAGTACGACCCGAGCCGCGTCGAGGTCACCTACAATCCGGATTCAGGAATCTTCACGCCGATCACCTCGCAACTCTCGGGCGGTGAGATCGGGGGGCTGCTGAACTTCCGGAACCAGGTCCTGGACCCGGCGCGCGATCAACTCGGCATCGTCGTGGCCGGGATGACCGAAACGCTGAATGCGCAGCATCACCTTGGGGTCGATCTTGCGGGCAATGCCGGAGGGGATTTCTTTTCGGCCAGCACCGCGGGCATTGCGACCAGTACGAAAAACCAGGGGACTGCCGCGCTGTCGGTTTCGCTCGACGACGTCGGCGCCGTGCAGGCCACCGACTATCTCGTTCGCTACGACGGAACCAACTGGTCCGTGATCCGGCGTAATGACGGATCCGTGACGACGGGTGGAATGCCGGTGACGATCGACGGGATGACGATTGCGGTATCGGGTGCAGCACAATCCGGCGACAGTTTTCTTGTAACGCCGACCCGTGGCGCGGCTTCGGGCTTTGCCCTCGCGATCAACCGGGGCCAGGACATCGCCGCAGCGTCGCCTGTTCGCGAAACGGTTTCCGCGACCAACCTGGGCGATGCCGATATCAGCGACATGACCGTTTCGTCGGGGACCGGCCTGCCGCTCGCCAGCGACATCACGCTCACGTTCGACCCGAACGCGCTCGGCCCGGGTTTTCCCGGCTTCGTCGTCGCCGGCGCGCCGTCTTTTCCCATCGCTTTCGATCCTGCGACCGATGCAGGCGGCAAGTCGGTGACACTCTCTGGACCCGGCGGCCTTACGTTCACGTTGTCTGGAACGCCGACGGCCGGCGACAGTATCGTGATTTCGAACAATACGAGCGGTGGTGGTGACAACCGCAATGCGCTGGCACTCGCCGATCTGGGTGGCTCAAAGCTCGTCGAGGGCGGCAACAGTACCTACCAGGATGCATACGGCAACCTGGTTGCACGGGTTGGCGGACAATCACGTTACTCCCAGCTCAACGTCTCGACCGATTCGAAGTTGCTCGACCAGGCGAACGCCCAGCGCGAGAGCATTTCCGGCGTCAACCTCGACGAGGAAGCCTCAAACCTGCTCAAGTACCAACAGGCTTACCAGGCCGCGGCCCGCCTCGTGTCCGCCGCCGAGAGCATGTTCCAGGTGCTGATCAATGCGACCGGGGGACGCTGATGAGAGTCTCCACCAACCAGATGTACCTGCAGGGGATCAATGCGATCCTCGATAACCAGTCGAAGCTGTCGGATACCAACCTGCGGATCGCGTCGGGCAAGCGGATATTGAAACCGTCCGATGATCCTGCCGGCGCCGTGCGCATCCACGACCTCAAGAACGAGGCGGCCGGACTGCAGCAACGACTGAAGAACATCGATACGGCGCGGGGCAGGCTGTCTTATGAAGAAGGCGTCCTCTCGCAGGTCGGCGACGCGATGCAGCGCGCACGCGAACTGGTCGTGCAGGGCAACAACGACGCGCTCGATGGCCAGAATCGGCGCGCCATTGCCAATGAGCTGACGTCGATTCGCGATCAGCTCGTCTCGCTTGGCAACACACGTGACGCGTCGGGCGAGTTCCTCTTTTCTGGATACCAGACCGGCAACAAACCGTTCGTCCGCTCGGGCGGACAGGTCGTCTACAACGGTGACCAGGGAGACCGCGCGATCAACATTGGCCCAGGCAGCCAGACGATCGTGACCGATAACGGCTTTGACGTGTTCATGAATGTTACCCGCGGTAACGGACAATTTGAGGCGGTGGCACCTTCGTCAAACACCGGCAGCGCAGTGGTGGATGCGTCGTTATCCGGCGATTTTGTCGCGGACAACTACCAGGTCACTTTCATCCAGGCGACACCCGCTGACCCGATTACCTATGAAGTTCGCGACAGCTCGTCGTCGCTGGTGACAAGTGGCACCTATGTCGAGGGCGAGTCAATTGCCTGGGGCGGCGTCGAACTCTCGGTGACCGGCACACCGGACACAGGTGATGTCATCGATGTCGCACCGGCCGGAAAACAGGACATTTTTACCACGATCCAGCAAGCGATTGACGTGTTGGGAGGCAACGGGGCGGGCGCCAGCGCGACGGCCGACCTTCACAACCGTATGAACCGCGTGCTCGACAACCTGGATTCGTCGATGGGCCATGTCCTCGATGTCCGGGCCAGCATCGGGACCCGTATGAACGGTCTCGACCTGGAAGAGTCGCTGCACCAGGACTCGCTGCTGGCATTCCAGCAATCACTTTCCCAGGTCGAAGACCTGGACCTTGCGGAGGCTATCAATGAGCTGAGCACGAGAAAAGCCGCGCTGGAGGCGGCCCAACTCTCGTACGTGCAGATCAGGGATCTGTCGCTCTTCAATTACCTTTAGGGATCGACAAGAGCGGTCGATAAAGCGGGAAGGCCCGGTTGCCTTCCTGCGTCAAGCATATTCCTAAAGGTTTTGCGTAGCGCACCGATAAAGGATGCAACGGGTCATTATCCGTTGGTAAGTCCGATATCGGGGGTTTGTCCTGCCCGGTATTAGACCAACTCTTTGAGTCTAGATGAGGATAGGAATAAACCATGGCGCAAACGATCAATACGAACATTGCTTCCATGACTGCTCAGCGTAACCTGAACAGTTCCCAATCGAGCCTGAGTACTTCATTAGAGCGTCTTTCGTCCGGTCTTCGGATCAACAGCGCCAAGGATGATGCCGCAGGTCTCGCTATCTCTGAGCGTTTCACGTCTCAGATCCGGGGATTGAACCAGGCTGCACGCAACGCGAATGATGGTATCTCGCTTGCCCAGACCGCTGAAGGAGCCCTGAAGGAAGTATCCAACAACCTGCAGCGTATCCGCGAACTGTCAGTACAGTCTGCGAACGGCACGAACAGCGCGTCTGACCGTGCAGCCCTGCAAGTGGAAGTCTCCCAGCTCGTCGAGGAAATCGACCGCGTATCGAGCCAGACGACTTTCAACGACATCAAACTGCTTGACGGCACTTTCTCCAACAAGGCGTTCCAGGTGGGCGCGAATGCTGGCGAAACCATCAACATCTCCAGCATCAACAGCACTCGTACTTCGGACCTCGGCGCCGCGCTTTCTGCATCGGTGACCGGTACGGCCGTAACAGGCGCGCTGTCTGCCGGTGACCTGCTGGTCAACGGTGTTGACGTCGGTGCGGTGGCTGGCGATGCGAAAGACATTGCTGCCAAGATCAACTCGCTCTCCGGCACGAACGTGACGGCCTCCGCCAATTCGCTGACGGTTGCAGGTTCGAGCATGACGGGCGCGGCCCTCACCGGTACGATCACGGTCAACGGCGTACAAACTGCCAGCGTGACCACGACCGGCACGACCTCTACCGACCGTGGCCTCGTCGTCGGCGCGATCAATGCGATCAGTGCTGCAACCGGTGTCACCGCGGTGGATACGGGTGCTGACGGTACGGGCGTACAGCTCGTTGCAGTCGACGGCCGTAACATCACTCATTCGTTCTCGACCTTGACGGCGGCCGCTACCGGCGTCGGCGCGGCGGCAACGAACCGAAGCACGATCTCTCTCTCCAGCAGCTCGAGCCAGGGTATCGCCCTGACCGGTGCAGCAGAGGCGAGCGCGGGCTTTACCGATAACCAGACCGTTGCTGCTTCCCTCACGGGTACGGCTATCGCCAACCTCGATATCTCGACGGTTGACGGCGCCAATGCTGCAATCGCGTCTGTCGACGCCGCCATTGGAAGCGTCAACGGCACACGCGCTACCCTGGGTGCAGTACAGAACCGCTTCGAGTCGGTTGTGTCCAGCATGCAGGCGCGCTCCGAGAACCTTTCTGCTGCACGTTCGCGTATTCAGGATGCTGACTTCGCGATGGAAACGGCTTCGCTTACCCGTAGCCAGATCCTGCAACAGGCAGGTACGGCGATGCTGGCCCAGGCCAACTCGCTCCCCCAAAACGTGTTGTCTCTGCTTCGATAAGCGCGAGTCATCACCTCACAAATTCGAGTGGCCACGCCACGTGGCCACTCGCTTTTTGAGGCAGTTTCGGGGGCTCGTCCCTCTTTTTAGGGCTTTGCTGGGGAGGATCGCACGGTGATCTCCAGGATATCCAAGTCGCGGGAAGGCGGACGTATTACCAATAACCAGCGGCAATCCTTGCCGCAAGACGGCAAACTTTCGCCGGGACCGCAGGATGTGGACAAGTCTTCCTCCTTACTGGCCGCAGTGAACAACGTGTCGAATTACGTACAAAACATCTCTCGGGAAGTGCATTTGTACGTCGATGAAGCCGATGGCGAGTGCAAGGTGACAATCGTGGACAGCAGCACTGGACGTACGATTCGCCACATTCCGCCTCATGAGGTCATGTCGATCTCGCGGCACATCGATGCGCGTGCAAACGATCCCATCAAGGGACTGATCGTCAAGAGCAAGGCCTGATTGCCTGCAGTTGGCATCAGGTTTGCTTTGCATTGCACCGAGCATGAATTGCAAGGGAATCTGTAGATGCCAATCACGTCCACGGGAATCGCTTCAGGTATCGATGTCGAGGGGCTGGTCAGCCAACTCGTCTCGGCCGAGCGTACCCCGGCTGAAAATCGCCTCAACCAGCGGCAGCAGGTCGTATCGGCACAGCTCTCGGCCTATGGAACGCTGAAGAGCGCGCTGTCCACCTTCCAGGCGTCGCTGACAGACGTCAAGAAACTCTCGACCTTCCAGAAGCGGACGGTCGATGTCAGCGATTCCGATTCGCTTGCCGTGACCGCAAGCAAGGACGCAGTGCCGGGTTCATTCTCGGTGTCGGTATCCAAACTTGCGACGGCGCATTCGTTGGCGAGCATGTCATTTGCATCGACCGACACTGTGGTCGGCGAAGGGACCCTCGCCATTCGCTTCGGTACGACGGACTATGACGCGCAAACCGAGACCTATAACGGGTTCACCGTCAATCCCGACCGCGCCACGGCGAGCATATTGATCGACAGCAGCAACAACACGCTGGCTGGTGTCAGGGATGCCATCAACGCCGCGGACGCAGGCGTCTCGGCAACGATCGTGAACGACGGAAGTGGCTATCGCCTGCTCGTCAGCTCGACTTCGACCGGGGCAGAAAACGGCATCGAGATCAGTGCCGTCGACCAGGATGGAAACAACACCGATCAGTCCGGTCTTTCGCGGCTCGCCTTCAACGCGTCGGCAAACTACATGACGCAGACCGCTGCGGCCGAGGATGCCCAGGTGACCATCAACGGGCTCGCGGTTTCCAGTGCAACCAATTCGCTGGACGGTGCCATCGATGGATTGTCCATCGACCTGAAGGCCGTGACCACATCGCCCGTGACTGTCAACGTCAAAAAGAATGCCGCGGCAATCAAGACTGCGATACAAGGTCTCGCCAATGGCTATCGCGCCTTCAATGCGGTTGCCAACCAGCTCAGCAAATTCGACCAGACGACGCAGCAGGGCAACATTCTGCTGGGTGATGCCACACTGAGATCAATCACGTCGCGCGTGCGTCAAGTTCTGAACAGCCCGGTCGATAACATCTCCAGTGCATTTGCGACGTTGTCGGAAATCGGCATCACGACGGATGCAACCGGGAGCCTGAACATTGACGACACCAAACTCTCGAAGATCGTAGACGAACACTTCGACGAGATTGCGGGCCTGTTCGCGCCGACCGGCAACATTGCCGACAACACGGTGAACTTTGTCGGCAGCACGAGCAAGACGATTGTCGGTGAGTACGGCGTTGCCATCTCACAACTCGCGACCCAGGGCAGCTATACCGGGAGCGGCGTGTTACCGAACTTCGGTTCCGGCGGCACGGTGACGATCGACGCCTCAAACGACAACCTGACGTTCGAGGTGGATGGCATAGCGGGCAGCGCAATTTCGCTGACCCAGGGAACATACAGCTCCGGCGCAGAGCTTGCGAAGGAGCTTGAATCGAGAATCAATGACGTGCCGGAGTTCAAGACAGCCGGTATTACAGTGACAGTGAACTACGACGACATTGCCAATACCCTGACGGTGACCTCGGATCCTTATGGATCGTCGTCCAGCGTCAACATCATCGGGATCGATGGGACGACGACGGCAACGCTCGGTATCGCTGTCGGTGACGGGGTTGCCGGCGTGGACGTTGCCGGCACGATCGGTGGTGTCGCCGGCGTGGGGAAGGGACAGGTACTTTCCGGCGCTGAAGGAACCGATGCGCAAGGGATGACGCTGACCATCGAAGGAGGCGGTCTCGGCGACCGGGGTACGCTTTCGTTCACGCGTGGCATCGGAGACCAGCTCGATTCGCTGATCAACAGCTTGCTCGCGGAGGACGGCATTCTCGGGGCGAGACAGAGCGGGCTGAACGCGAGCCTGGATCGAATCGACAAGGACCGTGAAGACCTGGATGTACGGATGTCCGCGATCGAAGCGCGTTATCGCAGCCAGTTCACTGCACTGGACCTGATGGTATCGCAACTCCAGAGCACGAGTTCGTACCTGACTTCGGCCCTGGCGTCCATTCCGACGCCCGGATCAAGGAATCAACAGTAGAGAGGAATGAGATGAACACGATGTCGGCCCTGAAGGCTTACCAGTCCGTCGGCGTGGAAAGCAAGATCGCCGGTGCGAACCCGCATCAACTGGTTGGCATGCTCCTCTCCGGCCTGCTTGATCGGTTTGCCAAGGCAAAGGGCGCGATCGGGCGCGGCGATGTTGCGGCCAAGGGCAAGTTGATCGGCGAGGCGATTTCAATCGTCGATAGCCTGCGCGCAAGCATCGATTCGGAGCGTGGTGGTGATATTGCGCTGAATCTCATCGCGCTCTATGACTTCATTGAACGGGAGCTGCTTGCTGCCAACGTTCACTCCGACATTACGCGACTCGACGTCGTCTCGAAGATCGTCGGTGAGATCAGCGAGGGATGGGAGGCAATGCCGGAGAGTGCCAAAGATGCTCACTGATTCACCGGTGCAAGAGTCGACGGACACGCGGATGCGCGAGCTCATCGGGCTCTGCGACGAAATGCTCGTTCATGCACGCTCGGATGACTGGAAGCGCGTTGCCGAGATCGACGTGCATCGCGGCAGGCTCATTGCCCAGTACCTGGGCGGCCCGATCCTGCGGGATGACGCGGCGCTCGTGCAGGACGCAATTCGTTCGATGCTCGCGAAGAACGAGGAACTCGTGGCGCTGGCGACAACCGCACGCGACGAAGCCGGCAAGCGTGCCGGCCAGGCGAGCAAGGGCAGGAAGGCGCTGGCGTCGTACAATGCTTTCCCGTTATGAGCGAAAAGAGTACTTTGTCCCGATGGCCA
>JAGRIN010000008.1 GCA_020443245.1 Pseudomonadales bacterium | reverse complement strand
GGGCGGCATCGACTATGTCGTGCCGGGTGACCTGGGTGGTGCAACCGGTCCAAGCGAGATTGTGGACCTCCGTTCCGGACAGGTGGTCAGGCCCGGCACGGGAAGCGCGTGAAACGGCTCGCGGTCATCGGCAATCCGGTCGCGCACAGCCGGTCACCGGAAATCCACGCAGCGTTTGCAGCGCAGGCAGGTATCGACATCCTCTATGAACGACTGCTCGCGCCTGTCGGGGACTTCGCGCGAGTCGCGCGTGCCTTCCTTGATGACGGTGGCTGCGGCTTCAATATCACCGTACCTTTCAAACACGAGGCGTGGGCGCTTGCACAAAGCCGTAGTGATGCGGCCGATGCCAGTGAAACCGTCAATACCATCAAGGTACTGCGTGACGGAAGCCTCTATGGCGACAACACCGACGGGGCCGGTCTCGTCGGTGATCTTGAATCCAACCTGCGTTGGCCTATCGACGGCGCGAAGGTGCTGGTCATCGGGGCGGGTGGCGCCGTGGCTGCCGTATTGCCTGCATTGCTTGCGCGCCGGCCGGCTCGGCTCGACCTGTACAATCGGACGCATGAGCGGGCCGCGCGGCTCGCAAGTCGCTATCCGGCACGTGTCCGGGCGCTGGAAACACTCGCGGATGCGGGGCCTTATGACCTGGTTGTCAGTGGATCGTCTGCAGGACTCTCAGGATCGAGCCCGGTGCTGTCCCCTGCCATTGTCGGCCCCCGGACACGGTGCTACGACATGATTTACAGTGCCACGACCACACCGTTCAATGCCTGGGCCATGGAATCGGGCGCCGCGGTGACGAGCGACGGCCTGGGCATGCTCGTGATGCAGGCGGCCAGCGCATTCTCGCTCTGGTTTGAATTCGAACCCGATACCGCACCCGTCATTGCATTGCTTCGCCGCTCCATCTGACTTGACTCCCTGGTGACCCATGTCGAACCCTCTACTTGAAGATCACGAACTGCCCCCCTTCGACCTGATTGAACCTTCGCATGTCGTACCTGCGATCGAGACGATCATTGCCGGGAATCGCGCATTCCTGGCCGAGCGGCTCGATGCCGGCGCCTGTGACTACGAAAGCTTGTTTCGCGCGATGCAGGAACGGGACGACCGCCTCATGCGTGCGTTTTCTCCGGTCGAACATATGAATGCGGTGGTGAATACACCCGCGCTTCGGGAGGCGTACGACAAGTGCCTGCCGCAGATCAGCGAGTACGCCACAGAATTCCGCCAGAACCCGCGCGTTTTCGAGGCGCTCACGACCATTGCCGGGGGTGCAGCATTTGCCGAGCTCGCCAAGGCAGACCGCAAGGCGGTTACCAACGGGATCCGGGATTTCAGGCTGAGCGGGATCGAGTTGCCGCGTGACGCCCAGGCGCGTTTTGCGAGGATCACGGCGCACCTCTCTGAACTCGGCAGTCGGTTCAACAACAACGTACTGGATGCCACGATGGCGTGGTCCAGGAATTTTCCGGACGAGTCGGGACTCGAAGGCCTGACTGCCGGCGCCCTTGCCGTTGCAGCGCAAACGGCACGGCAGAGGGGCGAGAGAGGTTATACATTGACACTCGACTTCCCCTGCTACCAGCCAGTGATGGCACATTGCCATAATCGGCAACTGCGCAGGGAAATGTATGAAGCCTACGTCACGCGTGCATCGGACCTGGGCCCGAACGGCGGCGAGTGGGACAACAGCGAGACCATGAACGAGATTCTTGCGCTGCGCCTCGAGCAGGCGAGGCTCCTTGGTTTCGAGAACTTCGCGGAATTTTCACTGGCGACGAAGATGGCACGCACGCCTGAGGAAGTCCTTGGCTTTCTCGAAGAACTTGCGACGAAGTCCCGTTCGCGTGCACAACAGGAATTCGACGAGATCGCCGCATTTGCGCGCAAGGAATACGATGCCGCCGAGATTGAAGCCTGGGACGTACCTTTCTACGCGGAACGCCTGAAAGAGAACAAGTTCGCCTTCAGCGAAGAAGAAGTGCGTCCCTGGTTTCCCGCACCGCGCGTTATCGAGGGTATGTTCGAGATCGTCCGGCGCCTGTATGACATCGAAGTACGTCCCGTGGGCGGGATCGTTGCCTGGCATCCTGACGTCACGACCTACGAAATCGTGCGCAACGGGCAGGTTGTCGCGCGCTTTTACCTCGATCTGTATGCAAGGTCCGGAAAGCGCGGCGGCGCATGGATGGACGTGTGACGCACCCGGCGCCGTCGGCTGGATGGGACGCTGCAACTGCCGGTCGCCTACCTGACCTGCAATTTCACGCCGCCGGTCGGTGAGATACCCTCGCTGCTTTCGCACTCGGAAGTCGTCACGCTTTTCCATGAGTTTGGTCACGGCCTCCATCACATGATGACGTCGGTGGAGTGCGCCGATGTCTCCGGTATCAATGGCGTGGCATGGGACGCGGTGGAATTGCCGAGCCAGTTTATGGAGAACTGGTGCTGGCAAGCAGAGTCCCTCGGCCTGATATCCGGCCACTATGAGACCGGTGAACCCTTGCCGGACGATTACCGCGAAAAGATGCTGGGTGCGCGGAATTTCCAGTCGGCAATGGCGATGGTGCGCCAGTTGGAATTTGCGCTGTTCGACTTCCGGCTCCACGTGGAATTCGACCCGGGCGTGCCCGGGCAGGTCCAGGCGATACTCGACGATGTCAGGCGCCGTGTAGCGGTCGTCCCTGCGCCCTCTTTCAACCGCTTCCAGCATGGCTTCGGACACATTTTCGGCGGGGGCTATGCAGCCGGCTATTACAGCTACAAGTGGGCAGAGGTCCTGTCGGCGGATGCCTTCTCGCGGTTTGCCGAAGAAGGCGTATTCAACCGTCAGACCGGCGAACGGTTCCTGCAGACCGTGCTCGAGCAGGGCGGCGCCGAGGACGCGATGGACCTTTTCGTGGCCTTCCGGGGCCGGGAGCCCGCAATTGACGCCCTGTTGCGCCAGGATGGCATCGCAGGTTCGCCATGAAGAAGCGGTTTATCGCCGGCGCGGTGTGCCCGCGCTGTGGCGAAGTCGACAAGATCTATGTACTGGAGGACGAGACGGGCCGGTCGAAGCACTGCACCCGGTGTGACTTCAGCGAACGGCAGGACGATGACCAGAATCGGGATGGTTGGTCGACGATCAGGTTGGAGGATGATCGGTGATGCCATATCGTGCTGAGAATCGTTTGCGATAACGTCCTTCACAGGCCCTGATTTCCTGCCTTTTCCCTTTGGTTGAGAAACGTTCGCGCATTGCTATAATTGGCCCGCGTTGTTTCGGGGCATGGCCTTTCCTGATCTCATCCAGAGCTCAAGAAAATCCGAAGAATCAGGGGCGGAGCGGGTGAGAACAAACCCGTGATCCTTGGCGAAAGAAGCCTGTAAGAGCATCGAATTTACCGGAGCGGACAAGCTGCCGGGTCAGATTATTTCAGAATTTGGAGTCATGGGATGGATAAAGCTGGGCAGTTGAAATGGCTAGTTGCTTTGTCTTCACTGCTGGTCAGTAGTGCGGCGTCGGCAGGCTGGTCGGACATCAACATGCGTCAGGGTGTGACGGAGATCAGTCATCGTGTCTACGAGCTGCACATGATCATCTTCGGCGTATGTGTGGTGATCGGTATCCTCGTGTTCGGCACAATGATTGTTTCGATGCTCATGCACCGCAAGTCGATCGGTGCGAAGTCTGCAGACTTCCATGACAACACGAAACTCGAGATCCTCTGGACGATCATTCCGATCATCATCCTCATCACCCTCGCCGTACCCGCAACAAGCACCTTGAATGCGATGTATAACCCCGGCGAAGCCGACGTTAACATCCAGGTCACGGGTCACCAGTGGAAGTGGCAGTACACGTACCTGAACGACGATCCTCGAAAGCAATTCAAGTACACGAGCAGCCTCGTGACGCCGCAGGATGAAATCCACAACGTGGCGGCCAAGCGCGAGCACTACCTTCTCGACGTCGATAATCCCCTCGTCATTCCGGTTCACAAGAAAGTGAAGTTCCTGGTGACCTCGGCTGACGTCATTCACTCGTTCTGGGTTCCTGATTTCGCTGTCAAAAAGGACGCGATTCCAGGTTTCGTCCACGAAACGTGGGCACAGGTCGACGAGCCCGGCGTCTATCGCGGTCAGTGCGCCGAACTCTGCGGAAAGGATCACGGCTTTATGCCAATCGTCGTTCGTGCAGTCTCCCAGAATGAGTACGACGACTGGATTGCAAAGAAGCGTGATGAAGCGGCCGCCGTTTATGAAATCGTCGGCAAGGAATGGACACACGACGAGCTGATGCAGAAAGGTGAGGAAGTCTACAACCGCGTTTGCGCGACCTGTCACCAGCCCAACGGCCAGGGTCTCCCGCCCGCGTTCCCTGCACTCGCAGGGTCGGCGATTGCCACCGGACCGATCCAGGGGCACATTGATATCGTTTTGCACGGCAAGGCCGGTACTGCGATGCAGGCGTTCGGCCAGCAGCTCAACGCTGCCGAGATTGCCTCGGTGATCACCTACGAGCGTAATGCATTCGGAAACAATGTTGGCGACATGGTCCAGCCTAAAGAAATCAACGCCATGATGACGGGCGAATAGGAGACACTCGATGAGCGCAGTTATTGAAGAACATCATCACGACGACCATCATCATGGCCCCGACAAGGGCATCATGCGTTGGGTCCTGACGACCAACCACAAGGACATCGGTACGCTCTACCTCTGGTTCAGCTTCATCATGTTCCTGACCGGTGGTGTGATGGCCCTCGTGATCCGGTCCGAACTCTTCCAGCCCGGACTCCAGATTGTCGAACCCGAATTCTTCAACCAGATGACGACCATGCACGGTCTCATCATGGTGTTCGGTGCCGTAATGCCAGCGTTTGTCGGCCTCGCCAACTGGCTCGTGCCGATGATGATCGGTGCCCCGGACATGGCGTTGCCGAGGATGAACAACTACAGCTTCTGGATCCTGCCGTTCGCCTTTGCGATGCTGCTCTCGACGCTGTTTATGGAAGGTGGCGCCCCCAACTTCGGCTGGACGTTCTACGCGCCGCTCTCGACGACCTACGCACCGCCCAGTGTGACGTTCTTTATCTTTGCGGTTCACATCATGGGCGCGTCGTCCATCATGGGATCGATCAACGTGATCGTCACGATCCTTAACCTGCGGGCGCCCGGCATGACGCTCATGAAGATGCCGCTGTTCGTGTGGACGTGGCTCATCACGGCCTACCTGCTGATCGCAGTGATGCCGGTTCTCGCCGGTTGCGTGACGATGATGCTGATGGACATTCACTTCGGCACCTCGTTCTTCAACGCCGCCGGTGGCGGTGACCCGGTCCTGTTCCAGCACGTGTTCTGGTTCTTCGGGCACCCGGAGGTCTACATCATGATCCTGCCGGCATTCGGTGTCGTCTCTGCGATCATCCCGACCTTTGCACGCAAGCGCCTGTTCGGCTACGCCTCGATGGTTTACGCAACAGCGTCCATCGCGTTCCTGTCGTTCATCGTATGGGCGCACCACATGTTCACGGTCGGTATCCCGATCTCCGGCGAACTCTACTTCATGTACGCGACGATGTTGATCGCCGTGCCGACCGGGGTGAAGGTGTTCAACTGGGTCGCTACCATGTGGCAGGGGTCCATGACATTCGAGACCCCGATGCTGTTCGCCATTGCGTTCGTCATCCTGTTTACCATCGGCGGCTTCTCGGGCCTTATGCTTGCGATCGTCCCGGCGGACTTCCAGTATCACGACACCTATTTCGTCGTGGCGCACTTCCACTACGTGCTGGTGCCTGGATCGGTCTTCTCGGTCATGGCGGCGGTTTATTACTGGCTGCCGAAGTGGACCGGCAACATGTACAACGAAGCCCTCGGCAAGACGCACTTCTGGTTGTCGTTCATCGGCGTGAACCTGACATTCTTCCCGATGCACTTCGTTGGCCTCGCAGGCATGCCGCGCCGGATTCCGGACTACAACCTGCAGTTCGCCGACTACAACATGATCGCCAGCTGTGGCGCGTTCCTGTTCGGCTTCAGCCAGCTCCTGTTCCTGTTCATCGTGATCAAGACGATTCGCGGCGGCAAGAAAGCAACCGACCGTGTATGGGAAGGTGCGCATGGTCTCGAGTGGACGCTGCCGTCACCGGCGCCTTACCACTCGTTCACCACACCACCGACCAACATGGAAGAAGCTCACGGTTAAATGAGGGAGCGCTGCCGCGCGATTATTGGAGAAAAATAAATGGCATCTGACCAGACTTACGAACACTATTATGTGCCGCACAACAGCAGGCTGCCGATCTTCGCCTCGATCGGTATCTTCCTGACGGTCTTCGGTACCGGCCACATGTTGAACGACATGACGGCGGGCAAAGAGCACTCCGTTGGAACCTGGATCCTGCTGGCCGGCGGCCTGACCATGGGCTTCACGTTGTTCTCGTGGTTCTCGAAAGTTATCGAAGAAAACCACAAGAAGTTGTACAGCCACCAGATGGACCGGTCGTATGTCTGGGCCATGAGCTGGTTCATCTTCTCCGAGGTGATGTTCTTCGGCGCTTTCTTCGGTGCCCTCTTCTACGTGCGAATGTTCGTCGTCGACTGGATCGGCGGCGTCGGTCACCGCGGACCTTCCGACATGCTCTGGCCGGGTTACACGCCTGAGTGGCCGTTGCTGGATACGCCGGATCCCAAGCAGTTCCCGGGCGCGAAGGAAGCGATCGACCCATGGCACCTGCCACTGGTCAACACCATCCTGCTGCTCACATCGAGTGTGACCGTCACCTTCGCCCACCACGGCATCAAGGAAGGCAACCGCAACAAGCTTATCGGCTGGCTGGCACTTACGATCGCGTTTGGTATTGCGTTCCTGTTCGTCCAGGCCTACGAATATCACCACGCCTACACCGAACTCGGCCTGACGCTCCACGCCGGCATCTTCGGCACGACGTTCTTCATGCTCACCGGTTTCCACGGTGCGCACGTCACCATCGGTACGCTGATGCTGATCGTCATGTTGGGACGAGCGATGAAGGGGCACTTCAGTCCGGATAACTGCTTCGGGTTCGAAGCCGCCTCATGGTACTGGCACTTTGTGGACGTGGTCTGGCTCGGCCTGTTCCTGTTCGTCTACGTACTGGGTAGTTGAGTCATGGAGTCGGCCCGGCGGCTTGACTGCCGGGCCGGCCTTTCCTTCCCGCGCGTTCCTGCTCCCGCGCGTTCCTGCACGAGAGCCGTCAGGCGGAATGGTGCCAGGGCGCGGAGATTCCCAGCTGCCCTGACCAGACGCCCCAGGCGACGATGGCGAGCAGTAGTGCTGCGAGTGAGACTCGAAGCAGCAGCAGGTTCGCCGTGCGTTTGCCCGCCTTGCCCTGGTCGACCATGAGCGTGTAGAAGGCACTGCTCAAAACGACCAGGTTGGCGATGAACAGCACGACAATGACGATTTTTAACCACATGGTCCGATGATAACGCCAAGCGGCCGTTAGCGATACAGGCCGGGGAGGCAGCTCTCGTTGCAGATCAACTGGAAGATCACCCTTTTCAGCGCGTGCTTTTTCCTCGTGTTCCTCCGCCTGGGTTTTTGGCAGCTGGAACGTGCGGGGGCAAAAGAGCGACTGCTTGCCGAGCGAGAAGCGGCGCAAGCGGCCGACCCGCTTCCGATAACCGAAGTTGCGGCGAAGGCGGCGCCCACAGAGGGAACTCGGGTGACGATGATCGGTCACTACCGCGACGAGATCTATTTGCTCGACAACCGCGTACTCGATGGCGTGGTCGGATTCGAGGTGCTCATGGTATTCGACGCTGATGGTCTCGAAGCGCCGGTCCTGGTCAATCGTGGCTTTGTCGCCATGAAGCGGCTCAGGACGCAGTTGCCGGATGTGCCCCCGATACGGGATACGGGTCGTGCGACGGGAAAAGTGCACGTATACGAGCCATCGACGGCGAGCGCAGAACCGCTGGCGCCAGGCGCCTGGATTGTGCAGGCGCCTGCTTCGGCAGCGTCACGCGTTTCCGGCGTCTGGCCCTATGTGGTGAGGCTCGCGGATGACGACCCGAATGCGCTGCCCAGGTACTGGCCGGACACCGTAATGTTACCGTCGCAGCATCGTGGCTATGCGGTCCAGTGGTTCCTGATGGCGGTCGCTGTCGCCGTCATGTGGGCATACTTTACTGTTTGGAGAAAGAGAGAGGAGTCCGATGGCGACTGACAACGGAGTATTGACGGGGAGCGCGCCCGCGCACCGGGGCAGGCGAACCCTGCTCATCCTGTTTGCGGTGGCTTTCGTGCCGCTGATGGCGGCCTACATCGTGTTTTTCTTCTTTCCGTCCCTGGTCCCGGAAGGAAGAACGAACCGCGGGACGTTGATCAATCCTCCGGCCCAGGCGCTGGAACTCTTCGGCGAGGGACCCGCCGGGGTTGCCGAAGGCAAGTGGACACTGTACCTGCATACTGCCGACCGGTGCGACCAGGTGTGCCTCGATACGGCTTACCTGTCGCGACAGGTAAACATTGCGCTCGGCAAGGATTCCGATCGGGTCCAGCGCGTCCTCCTCATCGAAGCCAATGACCTGTCGCCTGAGGATCGCGGGCGCCTCAGCCGCGACTACCCGAAGATGAAGCTCGCATTCGGTGCGAATCTTTCGCTGCCTCCTGCATTACCCACAAAGGACGTACGGGATGTCATATACCTGGCCGACCCGCTGGGCAACGTGATGATGTACTACCGGACAGCCGAAGGCGGCAAGCCGATGCTCGAGGATCTGAAGCACCTGCTGAAACTGTCGAATATCGGCTAGCGTGATCCTTGGGATGAACGCAGGAATTCGGTAACATTGCACGCTCAATCGAGACAGCACCCATGACGATCCAGCAACAGGTCGAATCTTCCACTATCGCGCCGACATGGCGTGACTACTATGAAATGTGCAAGCCGCGTGTTGTGCTGCTGATGCTGCTCTGCTCGTTGGTCGGCATGTTTCTCGCAACACCGGGTTTTGTACCCTGGGATATTCTCCTTTTCGGGAACCTCGGCATCGCGCTGGTTGCCGGCTCGGCGGCCGCCCTGAACCATCTGGTCGACGCCCGGATCGACGCCGACATGGCGAGGACGCGAAATCGGCCTGTCGCACAGGGACGGGTTTCGCAAACCCAGGGCCTGATCTTCGTCGGCGTTACGGGTATTGCCGGTATCGCGATCCTGGCGGGCCTCATCAATCCGCTGACGGCATGGCTCAACCTGGCATCCTGGGTAGGGTACGGCCTGGTTTACAGCGTCTACCTCAAGCGGGCGACGCCGCAAAATATCGTAATCGGCGGGCTCTTCGGTGCAGCACCCCCGCTGTTTGGATGGACGGCCGTAACGGGAACGGTTGATGGCGGCGGCCTGCTGCTGGTGCTCATCATCTTTGCATGGACTCCGCCACATTTCTGGGCACTGGCGATCGACCGCGTGGAAGAGTATCGAAAGGTAGACATCCCGATGTTGCCGGTGACGCACGGAGAGCGCTATACGAAGCTGCATATCCTGCTCTATACGGTAGTGATGGTGATCATATCGATCCTTCCGTACCTGACCGGGATGAGCAATCTGCTGTACCTCGGCGCCGCCGTTGCGCTCGGCGGGGGCTTTCTCTACTGGAGTCTCGTACTTCTGTACGGCAACAACAGACGGGCACCGATGGAGACCTTCCGATATTCCATCTTCTACCTCATGGCGCTCTTTGTCGCCTTGCTGCTGGATCACCATCTGCTGCCCGTCAGTTACCTCGGCTGATTGATGGACAGAGGTGTCAGGAATACGCTGCTCTGGCTACTGGGCTTCATTGCGCTCGTCCTGGTCCTTTTCTTTTACAGCTTCCTGTCGACTCGCGAGCTGAACGACGAGCAGTACCAGTCGCTGGGATTCTATCGGTTCGAGACGCCACGTGCGCTTCGGCCGTTCAGCCTCGTGGACACCACCGGGGCCAGCGTCGACAACAGTGCGCTGGCGGGTCACTGGACGCTGATGTTCTTCGGCTACACGTTCTGTCCGGATGTCTGCCCGACCACCCTCGCTGTCCTCGCGAAGTCTCTCGGCAAAATGAAACAGAAGCCGCAGGTCGTCCTTGTATCGGTGGATCCCGAGCGCGACACGCCAGACCGGCTGGGTCAGTACGTCCACGGGTTCGACCCCTCCTTCAAGGGGTTCACCGGCACCTTCGACAACATTGTCAGCCTCGCGACAGACGTCAACATCGCCTTTGGCAAGGTACCCGGCCCGACGCCCGGCACCTACCTTGTCGATCACTCGGCCGTCGTCCTGGTATTTGACCCACGCGGGCGGTACCAGGGATTTATCAAACCGCCGCACGACAGTGATCACATTGCCACCATCATGAACAGCCTGATGTGATGCCCCCTGTCACTATCGTTGGCAGGACCTGAATATCAGTTATATCTCCCGTCGCCGGAATCACGGCCCCCACGTGGTGGCGATAAGGCGCAAATCACGTTAATTTCCGGTAAACCCGGACAGACGGAGGACCCCTAACGTGAAATGCCCTGCGCACTTGCGTATGATGCTTTTGTAGCGAAACGGATAAGCGATCTACCAATGCATCATCCCGCTGCGAACGAGGTCAGTCTCGACTTCGATGAAACTCCACGGCTCCAGCAACGATACGACGCGGTGCGTCGCCGGTCGGAAGTGATCTGCGAGCCACTTGCGACGGAAGACTACGTCGTCCAGCCAATGGATGACGCAAGCCCCCCGAAGTGGCATCTCGCGCACGTGAGCTGGTTCTTCGAGACGTTCCTGCTGAAACCGTACCTGCGTGGTTATCGTCCCTTCGAGCCCGCGTACGAGTACCTGTTCAACTCCTACTACAACGGTGTCGGTACACCCTATCCAAGACCGAAACGGGGCCACTTGTCGCGCCCGACCGTTAGCGAGGTCCTCGCCTATCGCCACCACGTAGACGAACACATGCGAGCGCTGCTCGACGCGCCACCCGAGGGCGAAGCACACGAGATTGCGTTCCGGGTTGTGTTGGGCTGTAACCATGAACAGCAGCACCAGGAACTGCTGTATACAGACTTCAAGTACAACCTCGGCCGCAACCCACTCTTCCCTGCCTATGTCGATGACAACCACGACAGGACCGGGCCGACTCCCGCGGCGACGCCTGGTTTTGTCCGCCATGATCGTGGCATCCACGAGATTGGCTGGAACGGGCCCGGCTTTGCGTTCGACAACGAGTCGCCGCGCCATGAAGTGCTCGTTGGGGATTTCGGGCTCGCAAACCGGCCCGTCACCAATGGCGAGTACCTTGAGTTCATCGAGGATGACGGTTACTCGAGACCGGAACTCTGGCTGTCAGATGCCTGGTCCCTTTTGAAGGATCCCGTCCGGGGATTTTCGGCGCCGCTCTACTGGTTGCAGCACGAAGGCGAGTGGATGGAGTATCACTTGAATGGCGGGTTGCAGCCGCTGGTGCATGACGCGCCGGTATGCCATGTCAGCGCCTATGAAGCGGACGCCTATGCACGTTGGCGCGGGGCACGACTGCCTACGGAGAGCGAGTGGGAGGTCGCGGCGTCCGGGTCGCCGATACAAGGCAACTTCGTCGAGTCCGGCGCGTTGCGCCCGGTACCGGACGCAGGACCAGGTCTCGTGCAACTCTTCGGTGATGTCTGGGAATGGACCCAAAGCAGCTATGCGCCGTATCCGGGCTTCCAGTCATTCTCGGGCGCACTCGGCGAATACAACGGCAAGTTCATGGCCAACCAGCTCGTGCTTAGAGGCGGTTCCTGCGTCACGCCGGCGTCCCACATCCGCCCGACCTACCGCAACTTCTTTTATCCCGGCGACCGGTGGCAATTCAGTGGCATCCGGTTGGCGATCGATTGAACCAGGACACAGGAAAGGATTTTGAGCAACGCACAAGCGATTCACTTTTACGACACGGCTCCGGAGCCGGAAGGTTCTGCGCCTCTGCTCCTGGAAGGCCTGCTGGCACCGCAGAAGTCTATCTCACCCAAGTACTTCTACGACGAACGCGGCTCAGAGCTCTTCACCGAGATTACGCGACAGCCGGAGTATTACCCGACGCGCACGGAGATGGGACTCCTGCGCCGGATTGCACCGGAACTCGAAACGCATATCGGTCCGGACAGCGTGCTCGTCGAATACGGGAGCGGAAACAGCGAGAAGATCCGCATCCTGCTCGAGAATCTTCGGCCACGGGTCTACGCGCCGCTCGACATTTCGCGTGAATATCTCGCCAAGGCAGCGGAGACTGTTGCGGCAGAGTTCCCGTGGCTTGAAGTCAGGGCGGCTTGCGTCGATTACTCGGACACCTTCGAGCTTCCACCCTTCGACACCGACGGTCGAAAGACAGGGTTCTTTCCCGGTTCGAGTATCGGCAATTTCTCGCGCCCCGATGCGGAGGACTTTCTCGGCCGCGTTCGGGCCCAGCTCGGCGAAGACGGTGGCCTGCTCATCGGGGTGGATATGAAGAAGTCCGTGGATATCCTGAACGCCGCGTACAATGACACCGCCGGCGTGACCGCGGCCTTCAACCTCAATGTGCTGCGCCACCTCAATCGTCAGCATGGTGCGGACTTCGACCTTGATCAGTTCGAACACCACGCCGCCTACAATCACGATGAGGGCTGCGTCCAGATGTTCCTCATCAGCAAACGGTCACAGGAAGTGTCGATCTCAGGCCAATTGGTACGCTTTGAGGCGGGCGAGCGGATTCATACGGAGAATTCGCACAAGTACTCGAAAGAAGAGTTCCTCGCCATGGCGGCGAGAGCGGGCTTTGAAGACAATCATACCTGGCAGGACGAGAAGGGCTGGTTCAGCCTGTTTTATTTGTCGTGATATTCGGCGTCGAGGACGCGCGCGATCCGCAGGAACTCTTCCGGGTCCTTTAGCGTACTGCCGTCCTCGCCGCTCAGTAATCTCGTCAGAATGAAACGCAATGCGCCAGCTCGCATCAGGGTCGGCAGGGCGGCTTTCTCCGGAGACGTCATGGGACGAATGCTCTCGTAGCCTTCCATGAGTGCGGCCACCTTTTCCGGCACCTGCTGCCCTTCGGGCGCGGTGCACCAGTCGTTGATCGTGATCGCGACGTCCTGCGCGAGAAAGTCCGTGCACGCATGATAGAAGTCGATGATACCGGTGAGTTCCTCGCCCTCGAACAGCGCGTTGTCGCGAAACAGGTCGCCGTGAATGATCCCCGCTGGCAGCTCGTCGGCCCCGAGCGCCTTGTAGGGTTCGAAGATGCGTTCGAGCATCGCGGCGTCGTCGGATGCGAGGCGCGAACGTTCCTCGGTAAACGTACGCGTAAGAAAGTCGAGGTCGTACGGATTGGCGCGCTTGTATCGCGTTGCCGCGGCGCCCTCGTGCAACCTTGCCAGCGCGTTGCCGATCGTGCGGCACTGTTCGGGCGTCACGGACTGCGGATGACGTCCGGGCAGCCGGGGGAAGAGCCATGCCGGCTTGCCGCAGAAGATGGTGCTCGACATGCCGTCCAGCGTCTTTTGCGGCACAGGAACCGGCAGCCCGCTGCGTTCCAGGATGCGAAAGAGTTCGTTGAAGAAGGGAACGTCTTCGAACGTCAATCCTTCGGTGATGGTAAGAACGAATTCTGCCTCATCGCCGGGCACTTCGAGCGTGACGAAATAGTTGGAATTCTCGATGCCGCTCGTGATGGGTTCGAAGCGAACCAACTCGCCGATGTCGAACATGACGAGATACCGCTCGAGTGCAGACTCGGAAAACGTTGTAAATGCCGCCATCGGGTCAGTGGTCCGATCCTACCATTGGAGAAGGACCCACTCGGGGTAGAGCTTCTTGAAATGATCGAGGCTCTCGTAGTGCGGGGAGCCATCCGCAGGCACCATATAGTAAGGCTTGCCCACCTTGGGCACGACCTTGATCATCATGAGTACGCCGTTTGTACGGTACTCGAAGACCGTACGGTCTTCCCCCGCGACGATCTCGATGTCCTGCGCGGACGATTCGTCCGGCGGTGTTATCACCGGTGGCTCAGCCGCGAAAACAGCGCATGCCAGCACAGTGGCCAGCGCGGCGGATATCGTTGAAATGAAGTTTGCGTTCACAGTAAGGTTCAGTTCACTCAAGGAGATGGAATCGTGATGAAACCAAACTACCAGGTCGTACTGATTGACGGTTCATCGTACCTGTTCAGGGCATTCCACGCACTACCCAAATTAATGAGCACCAAGGGCGCAAATACCGGCGCCATCAAGGGCGTGATCGCCATGGTCCGCAAGCTCATGGCCGACTACGAAGGCAGCCACATCGCGGTCGTCTTCGACGCGAAGGGCAAATCGTTCCGCAATGACATCTACCCTGACTACAAAGCCAATCGGGAGAAGATGCCAGACGATCTCCGTGAACAGATCGCACCCATCCAGGAAATCATCCGGATGATGGGACTGCCCCTGCTCATCGTCGACGGCGTCGAGGCGGACGATGTAATCGGCACGCTGGCGAACCAGGCCGCGGAACACGACATGAACGTGCTCATCTCTACCGGTGACAAGGATATGGCACAACTGGTCGGTGATCATGTGACCTTGATCAATACGATGACAGATACCGTGATGGACGAGGATGGTGTC
Source organism: Pseudomonadales bacterium (assembly GCA_020443245.1). Taxonomy (GTDB): domain Bacteria; phylum Pseudomonadota; class Gammaproteobacteria; order Pseudomonadales; family Azotimanducaceae; genus JANQJA01. Next base: position 9,501 of record JAGRIN010000008.1, on the reverse strand, counting down.
GTCGAGAAGTTCGGTGTCCGCCCGGACCAGATCATCGACTACCTGGCACTCGTCGGCGACACCTCCGACAACATACCGGGTGTACCCAAATGCGGACCCAAGACCGCCGTGAAGTGGCTTACGCAATATGGGTCGCTCGATGAAGTCATGGCGCATGCCGACGAAGTAGGCGGAAAAGTCGGCGAGTACCTGCGGGATTCGCTAGAGCACCTCCCGATGTCCTACGACCTGGCGAGAATCCGCCTCGATGTCGAGCTGCCGGTCGGGCTCGCTGAACTGAACCCGGGCGAGCCCGACGCAGCGGGACTCAAACGTACCTTTACCGAATACGAATTCAAGCAGTGGGCGGACGAACTGGCAGAAGATGTCGCGTCTGAGCCGGCAACGCCGTCCAGTTACGAGACCGTCCTCGACGAAGCGACACTTGAGGCGTGGGTCGAGACGCTGTCCGCGGCCGACCTGTTCGCTTTCGACACGGAGACCACGAGCCTCGACTATGTCGATGCCGAACTCGTCGGACTCTCCTTCTGCATCGAGGCCGGCAAGGCCGCGTATGTGCCTGTCGCCCACAGTTACGATGGTGCGCCGGCGCAGCTCTCCCGTGACAAGGTGCTGCGTGCGCTGAAACCGATCCTCGAGGATCCGGCGATCGGGCTCATTGGCCAGAATGCCAAATACGATATGAGCGTCATGTCCAAGTACGACATCGAACTTGCCGGCCTTCGCTACGACACGATGCTGGAATCGTATGTGCTGAATTCGATTGCCTCGAGACACAACCTCGATGACCTGGCACTGAAATATCTCGGTATCAGCACGGTTCACTTCGAAGACATCGCGGGCAAGGGCGCAAAACAGGTTACCTTTGACCAGGTTCCGCTGGAGCAGGCCGGGCCCTATGCAGCAGAAGACGCCGACGTTGCCATGCGCCTGCACGAGGCGATCTGGCCAAGGTTGTCTGCCGTTCCGACTCTCAAGTCGGTGTTCGAGGACATTGAGTTACCGCTCGTGCCGGTGCTCTCGCGCATCGAGCGTAACGGCGTCTTGCTTGACGCCGACCTGCTTGCCGAGCAGAGCCGTGCGCTGGGTGAGCGTATCGACGAACTCCAGCGGGAGGCGTGGTCGATCGCCGGTGAGGAATTCAACCTGGGCTCGCCCAAACAGTTACAGGAGATCCTGTTCGAAAAGCAGGGCCTGCCTGTCGTTCGCAAGACACCCAAAGGCCAGCCATCGACGGCGGAGAATGTGCTCTCGGAATTGGCGCTGGATTACCCGCTGCCCAAGGTCATCATGGAATATCGTGAACTCTCGAAGTTGAAGTCCACGTACACCGACCAGTTGCCGAAGCAGATTCATGAGAGCACGGGGCGCGTACACACGTCTTACCATCAGGCGGTTGCCGCGACGGGTCGACTTTCCAGCCAGGACCCGAACCTGCAGAACATTCCGATTCGTACAGAAGAAGGACGAAAGGTTCGCAAGGCGTTCATCGCGCCCGCCGGCTACAAACTGATCGCGGCAGACTACTCGCAGATCGAACTGCGCATCATGGCGCACCTTTCCCGCGACGCGGGTCTCACGACCGCGTTCCAGGAAGGCGAGGACATACATCGCGCGACCGCGTCGGAGGTGTTCGGCGTATCGCGCGACAATGTACGCGACTTCCAGCGGCGTAGCGCCAAGGCCATCAACTTCGGTCTCATCTACGGCATGTCCGCGTTCGGTTTGTCACGCCAGCTCGGTATCCCTCGAGGTGACGCGCAGGAATACATCGATCGCTACTTCGAACGTTACCCTGGCGTGCGGGAGTATATGGACAGCACGCGCAAGCTGGCGGCGGAGCAAGGCTTTGTCGAAACCATCTTCGGGCGGCGCCTCTACCTCCCGGAGATCACCGCAAGCAACTACCAGCGCCGGCAAGCGGCGGAACGCACGGCAATCAACGCGCCGATGCAAGGCAGCGCCGCAGACATCATCAAGCGGGCGATGATTGCGGTCGACGCCTGGCTTGGCGAAGCGCGGCCCGACGCGCGCATCATCATGCAAGTTCACGACGAACTGGTGCTGGAGGTGCGTGAGGATCAGGTCGACGACGTGGCGGCCGGTCTCAAATCGCGGATGGCGTCTGCTGCCGACCTTGCGATTCCGCTGGTCGTTGATGTGGGCGTGGGAGACAACTGGGACGCCGCCCACTAGCGCGCGGCCCGCCCGGCTTAACCGAAAATGAACGCCTCCATGATCCTTCCACTATTATTTTTGAACAGCTCGGAACTTTGCCCGCGGCCATTAGTCCTATTCTACGAACTCTGATGTTTTGAGTTTCGGCAGCAAACCTTCGGTTGTTTTCTCCCCCAAAAGAACCGAAGCATCCAGGCCCTGGTCACTCCCTCCCCAACGCGTGACCAGGGCCTTTTCTTTTCCGCTCAACTCACAAGCCAGGCTGACAGCACCCGGGTCAGTTCGTCGCGACCGATGTCGTGGGTCGCCGAGAAAATCTGGGCGGTAATCCCTTCAGGCAGTTGCCGACGTACAGAAAGGAGCGCCGTGTTTTGCGCGCCGCGCTTCAGCTTGTCGCATTTCGTCAGGACGACATGTCCGTGATGTCCGGTGTCGGCCGCCCAATCGACCATCGATTCGTCGAATTCCTTCAGCGGATGGCGGATGTCCATGACCATGACGAGGCCCACGAGGGACTGGCGCCCGGTCAGGTAGGCATCGATGTGCCGGTGCCACGCCTCACGCATCGCGGTGGGGACCTTGGCATAGCCGTACCCCGGGAGGTCAACGAGACGCAGGTCCTCGCCGATCTCGAAGAAATTGATGAGTTGGGTGCGCCCCGGCGTCTTGCTGGTCCTGGCGAGCTTGTTCTGGCCCGTCAGGTAGTTGATGGCGCTGGATTTACCGGCGTTTGAGCGGCCGCAGAACGCGACTTCCCGCCCGATGTCCGGCGGACATTGCTCGAACCGGGCCGCGCTCGTGAGAAACGCGGCCTCGCCGATGTCCAGTCTGTGCCTCATTTTTACAGGTGTTCCCGGCGAGCCATCACAGGCAGTTTGTTATATAATGCGCCGGCTTTTTTAGCCACACCAAATTTAAGACTAACCCGGGAAGTAGTGGGCATGTTTAGACTGTTTTTTGGCTTTCTCCTCGTCATCGGCGCAAGTACCGCCTTCGCTGAAGGCGATGCGGCGCGCGGCAAGGGCATGACGACGGTTTGCGCCGCCTGTCATGGCGCAGACGGCAACAGTCCGGCGGGGACCTTCCCCAGCCTGGCGGGCCAGAATGCGAAGTACCTGCAGAAGCAGATGAATGACATTAAATCCGGTGCGCGTGAAGTCGCTGTCATGGCGGGACAACTCGATGCCCTGTCCGGCCAGGATATGGAAGACATTGCCGCGTACTTTGCCAGCCAGAAGCCGAAGGGCGGCGCCGCGAAGGCGGACCTCGTGGACGAGGGCGAGACGATCTATCGCGCGGGCGTCGCCCGCAAGAACATCGCCGCGTGCACTGCCTGCCACGGGCCGAAAGGCGAGGGCCTGAACGACGCGAAGTTCCCGGCACTTGCCGGCCAGTGGCCGGAATACGTCGAGGCCCAGCTCAAGGCGTTCCGGACGGGCATGCGCCATAACGACGGCGAGTCGAAGATGATGCGATCGACGGCGATGGATCTCTCCGACGAAGAAATCTCCGCGGTTGCGAGCTATATCTACGGCTTGCGCTAGACCCGCGGCATTGCCGCACCGAAGGGTGGGTCGATCCTGCCCTTCGTCGTTCAAGGGGACCCCCGGGGAACGTCTGGCGGCGAAAAACGGTCCAAAACCCATTCGATGCAGCGGATTCCGGTTATGAAAAGCGTGCTATCTCTCGTGCTGTGTCTTGGTCTCATCGTGGGACAGGGCGCGTTCGCGGAAACCTACCAGTATGAAGAAGGCACGCACTACGCCGTGCTCCCCTTCCCGATCAAGTCGCGTCATCCGGACAAGATCGAGGTCACGGAGTATTTCTCTTACGGTTGTCCGCACTGCTATGAGTTCGACCCGCTCGTGAACGCGTGGAAGGAAAACCTCCCGGACGATGTCGTGTTCACTCGCACGCCTGCGATCTGGAACCACGACTACGAAGTGTTTGCGCAGACTTATTACACGCTCCTCGCGATGGGGATGCTGGACAAGCTTCACTCGCAGATCTTCCAGGCCATTCACGCAGAGCACAAAGACCTCGGGTCGGATCAGGCGATGGCGAAGTACCTCTCCCAGTTCGGGGTCGACCCCGAGGCGTTTGCGAAGACCTACAGCTCGTTCGGCGTGCGCGCCAGCCTCCAGCAGGCTGATGCCCGCGGCAAGGCGTTTCGTTCCGGCGGCGTGCCCGCGATCATCGTGGACGGCAAGTACCGCGTCGAAGGATCCATGGCCGGCAGCAATTCGAACATGTTGCGCGTTGTGGACTTTCTCATCGAAAAAGAGCGTGCCGCGATGCAGGCGCAGTAATCCGCGTTTTTGTCGTGAGTCCAGCCTATACCCGTGCCGAAATTGTCGAGCAGGACGAAATCCTGCTGGGTTGCCGTGAGGATGAGATCACGCGCAGGTTGCCGGAACGCCTCTCCCACGGCGTGTTGCGATGGGCAACAGAAACGCCTGACGCGATCGCGGTCAAGAGCGCCGGCGTTCGCCTGACCTACGCGGAGCTCGAGTCCGCGGTGCGTGAGATGCAGCGCCACTTCGAGGCAAGTGACGTACGCCCGGGCGATCGCGTCATGCTCGTTGCCGAGAACGGGGCAGCCCTCGTTACCATGGTGCTGGCACTCAGTGAGATGGACGCTGTTGCTGTGATCATCAACGCGCGCCTTTCGGCGCGGGAACTCGACATGATCGAAGCGGACGCCGACCCGCGTCTTGTGATCTATACCGTTTCGGACTCGGTCAATGCCGGGGAAGTGGCCGATTCTCGCCGCGCTGCGCGCCATCGTTTCGCCGTTGGTGAAATTGCAGAGACACCGGTTCGAGCGTCGGAGCCCGAAGTTACCGGAGAACCGCCGACTTCGCAGGTTCTCGCGATGATCTATACGACGGGTACGACGGGTACGCCCAAAGGCGTCATGTTGACGCATCGGAACCTGACGTTTATTGCCTATGTTTCGGGTCGTTTGCGTGGCATCGGCGCCGGCGACGAGGTGTACTGCGTGCTGCCCATGTCGCACGTGTTCGGACTTTCCGCGGTGACGTGCTCGGTGCTTTTCAGTGGCGGCACGGCGCACGTGGTCTCGCGCTTCGACCCACGCGCGGCGCTCGAGGCGTTCCAGACAGAGGGTGTCGTCGGATTCCTCGGTGTGCCGACCATGTATACGAGGCTTCTTGAAACGTTGCCCGCTATGCCGGACTGGCGTTCACCGTCGCTGCGTTTCATGTATTCCGGCGGCGCGCCGCTTGACCCCGATCTCAAATCCCGTGTGGAGGCCGCGTTCGGCATGCCGCTCCACAACGGCTACGGTCTCACCGAGAGCGGCCCGACGATCTGCCAGACGAGACTCTATGCCCCTTTGTCGAATTGTTCAGTCGGCTTCGTCCTGCCGGGCGTGCAAACGAAGATCCTGGGTGAGGACGGTACGCCGCGAGGCCGGGGAGAGGTCGGTGAGTTGTGGGCGCGTGGTCCGAACATCATGAAGGGCTACTTCCGCAAACCGGAGGCAACAGCACTGGTGCTCCAGGACGGATGGCTCAATACGGGAGATCTCGTTTTCGAAGACGAGAGCGGTTCGATCAACATTGCCGGTCGCACCAAGGAGCTCATCATCCGTTCGGGCTTCAACGTGTACCCGCCGGAAGTCGAAGGCGTGTTGTCTTCGCATCCGGACGTGTCTGTCGCCGCAGTTGTCGGGCGCATGGTCGGTTCTGACGAGGAAATTGTTGCGTTCCTGCAGCCCGTGCCGGGCTCGTCGATCGACATCGACAGCCTAAAGGCCTTCGCGCGCGAGCGGCTTGCAGGTTACAAGTTGCCGGGACGTTTCGTTGTGATGAATGAGTTACCCGCCGCGCCGTCCGGAAAGATCCTGAAACACAAACTCGAACTGCCTGCCTGAACTTCAGGCCTCCTCGAGCTTCGCCTCGTCGACGCGTCGTTTGAGTTCCTTGCCGGGCTTGAAGTGCGGCACGAACTTCCCGGGTTTGAATATCCCCACTTCCCCGGTCTTGGGATTTCTTACGGTCCTCGGTTTCCGATAGTGGTTCGAGAAGGTGCCGAACCCCCGAATCTCGATGCGACCACCGGTCGCCAGGCTCTCTGACATGATTTCGATGATGGTATGGACGGCGAGGTCCACGTCACGGCTACTGAGCTGGTCCAGCCTGTCGGACATGCGCTTGATAAGTTCGGACTTGTTCATACCGTGGCTACCGATGCCGCTTGTCTGACAATAATACGAGTTTTTGCTCTAATATCAATGCTTTATACAGATTAACTAAAGTGGATGCTTAATTATAGATACCTGCCGCGCCAAAACCTGTCGAATTTGAATTGGCATCTCGAAATGCATAAAATTCGCCATGGCGAAATCCCATAAGTCCTCCGCCCCTTGGAGGCACGCAGGTCGTACCGCAGTAACCCAATCAAGTTGTGTACGCGACCCCGGCCCATCGCCTGACTCATCAAACCCGCAAGCGCCCTGTCCCGGACGAAATCGTGCCGGGCGGAACTTCTATGGAGCACCCAATGGCGACGATACTCGACGATATTTCCCGTACTTTCTCGGAATATCTCCTCATCCCGCGGCTGACCCGCCGGGGCCAGCGACCGGACCTCGTTGATCTTTCGACACCCATTTCGGCGGTCGAAAAGAACGAGATACCGCGTTTCAAGATCAACGTGCCGGTGGTCTCGGCCTGCATGCAGTCGGTTTCCGGCCCCAGGCTGGCCATCGCCCTGGCGCGTCAGGGTGGCCTCTCGTTCATCTTCTGCTCCCAGCCGATCGAGACGCAGGTCGAGATGGTGCGGCAGGTGAAAGCGCACAAGGCGGGCTTCGTCCAGAGCGACTCGAACGCGATGGCGTCAACCACGCTCCGGGAGGTCATTGAGCTGATGAAACGTACCGGCCACTCCACGGTGCCGGTAACCGCCGACGGCACGGCCACCGGGAAGCTCGAGGGCATCATCACCGACAAGGATTTCTGGGAGTTCGAGGACGACCTGGACCACACTGTCGGCCAGCATATGACGCCGATCGACAACGTGATCTACGGCACAGAAGGCATCAGCCTGCGGGAGGCAAACCAGCTCCTGCACCGGCACAAGAAGGAGTGTCTGCCGATCCTGAGCCAGGACGGGCGCCTGACGGCTCTCGTGTTCAAAAAGGACTACGAGGACCACCGTCGCAACCCGCGGGAATTGCTCGATGACTCGAAGCGGCTTTGTGTCGGGGCGGCCATCAATACGCACGACTATGAGAAGCGGGTACCGGCCCTGGTCGCTGCCGGCGCAGACGTCTTCTGCTTCGACTCTTCAGACGGCTTCAACGAATACCAGGCGGACGGGATTCGCTGGATCCGGGAACTTTACGGCAAGGACGTCACGGTAGGCGGCGGCAACATCGTTTCGGCAGAGGGCTTCGACTTTCTGGTGAAGGAAGCAGGTGCGGACTTCATCAAGGTCGGCATTGGCGGCGGTTCGATCTGCATTACGCGCGAACAGAAGGGGATAGGCCGGGGCCAGGCTTCCGCGCTGCTGGAAGTCGTACGGCGCCGCGACGAATACCAGTCCGAGACAGGGCGCTACATCCCCATTTGCTCTGACGGCGGGCTCGCCAACGACACGCAGATCACGGTGGCGCTGGCGATGGGCGCGGACTTCGTCATGATGGGGCGTTACTTCGCCATGACCGAGGAAAGCCCGACCCCGAAGACCTCGATCAACGGCCAGATCTACAAGCCCTACTGGGGCGAGGGCACCCGGCGGGCCCAGAACTGGCAACGTTACAGCGATGACATGGGCACTCGTGACCTGGTCTTCGAGGAGGGCGTGGACGCCTATGTACCGCTGGTTGGCCCGGTTTCGGAAGTCCTGGACACCACGCTCTACAAGCTGCGCAGCACGATGGTCAACGTGGGTGCGGACTCGCTCGCCGAATTCCGTGAACAATCCGTGCTGACCCTCGTCTCCGAACAGTCCGTGGTCGAGGGCGGAACCTCCAATGTCTTCCAGTTCAAGGCGAACCGGGAAATCGAAGACACCGGCTGGGGCAACAGGAACTGACGCAAACTCCCCACGTCATCCCGAGCATCGGGCACAAAGTGCCCGATGCCGAGGGGCCCGAACCTGGGAGACCGAACGTCTCCGGAACATACAAAACGCCAGCAGAATGGTCCCGCCCTCCAGCCAACGAGCGCCAGTGTGGCCGGACCCCTTCCGCGGCCCCTGGCGACATCCTGTCGCCAGAACCTCCAGAATACGCCGGATCGATGCGGTGCTCCGAATCTGCGAGGTGATCGTTCTGACGTTACCATGTCCCCTGAACGGGAGTAGTCATCGAAAGTGTGTCGAGAACGCTCGTGGGGTATAATGCGCCGGCTTTTTCGGCACATGATTCAAAGTACACACAGATTCCCAAAGAAAAAGGTCAGGTAGTCGTAGTGAAAAAATTGCTCTGGACGGTGGCAGCCCTCGTGATGACCACCGCTATGTTCCAACTCGCCGGCGCGTCGCAAGTTGAAGACGAGATTGCCGCACGGATCACCAAAGTCGGCGACGTATGCGTCGAAGGCCAGGATTGTGCGCAGGGCACCGCATCCGCGACCACTGTCGCATCGAATGGCGGCGGCAACGGTGCCAAGGCCACGTTCGAGAAGACCTGCTCGACCTGCCACGCGACCGGCGTCGCGGGCGCGCCCAAATTCGGCGACCATGATGCCTGGGCACCGCGTATCGACCAGGGTATGGACGCGCTCTATCACAGTGCGATCGCCGGCAAGCCACCGGGAATGCCCGCGAAGGGCATGTGCTTTACCTGCTCTGACGACGACCTGAAAGCCGTCGTCGACTACATGGTGAACGCCGCCAAGTAAGTTACGCCCTGGATGTCTGGTAGCGATCGAGCCTGCGATAGCCGATCGCTTCTGAGAGGGCCGTCATGGTAACCGGCCCTCCCCCTGACAGGTCTGCAATGGTGCGGGCCACCTTCAGAATCTTGTAGTAGCCCCGCGCGGAAAGCCCGAGCGACTGGATCGCTTTTTCCAGCATCGCGCGCGCCTCCTTTTCTAGCGGCGCGCACGCTTCGATCTCCCGTCCGGAGAGGTAAGCATTCAACTTCCCGCTTCTCGCCAGCATGACAGATCGTGCATCGACGACCTCGCACATGGCCGACTCGTGCTCAACAGGATCAGGTTGCCAGTCGGGGTCGGATAGCGTTCCCGTCGGCAGTGCCGGTACGTCGATGTGAAGGTCGATGCGATCCATCAATGGGCCCGAGACTTTGGTCCGGTACTTTTCGATGGCGTCGATGCCGCACTTGCATCG
>JAGRIN010000088.1 GCA_020443245.1 Pseudomonadales bacterium | reverse complement strand
ACTCCTCTCCGCCGTCGCTGCGATGATGGGTGGCGGCACTTGCATCACGCTGCCATCGCGCAGCTTTGATCCGGAGCAGGCGCTGGAGACGATCGCCAAGCACAAGGCGACAACGGTAACGATTGTGGGTGATGCGTTTGCGCGCCCGATGATGGAGGCGCTCGATGCCAATCCCGGCAAGTGGGATATCTCGTCGGTGATGGCGATGACATCATCCGGCGTGATGTGGACGAAAGACGTGAAAGCGGGACTCCTGCGCCACAACCCGAACATGGTGCTGATGGACGGGTTCTCGTCATCGGAAGCGATCGGTCTCGGTTCGTCGATCATGACGAAGGACGAAACTGTCGAAGTCGCGAAGTTCCAGCTTGGGCCTTCCTGCAAGGTCTTTAGCGAAGACTTGCGCGAGGTGGCGCCCGGCTCAGGTGAGTCCGGTATGGTCGCCGTTACCGGCTTTCTGCCGATGGGCTACTACAAGGACCAGGAAAAGACCGACAAGACGTTCAAGACGATCGATGGTGTCCGGTACTCGATTCCGGGCGACTTTGTGCGCGTCGAAGCCGATGGCAGCCTGACCCTGCTCGGGCGTGGCAGCAACTGCATCAATACGGCAGGCGAAAAAGTCTATCCGGAGGAAGTCGAGGAAGCGCTGAAGCACCACGACAGCGTTGCCGATTGTCTCGTCGTGGGTGTGCCGGACCCGAAGTGGGGACAGTCCATCACGGCGGTCGTGCAACTGAATCCAGGCTACACGCTTGAGGAAAACGAACTGCGTGACTTCGTCAAACGCCACCTCGCCGTGTACAAGGCGCCGAAGCATATCCTTGCCAAGGACAACCTGGAACGCGCGCCGAACGGCAAAGCGAACTACAAGCTGATTCGCGAGTTCGCCGAGCAATCACTGGGTGTGACGACCGCGGCCTGACGAACTCGCCAGGCCGCGGCACCGGGGAGGCGGGACGGCCGCCTTCCTAGTTGCGCTCGTGCATCGCCTTCAGTTCGTCGTTACCGATTTTCTCCAGCGCGATCGCAACGGTTTCGTCGATGCACTGGCTGTTGGCGCGAACCGTGTCGATCGAGCCGGCGCGGAACACGTTGGTTGGACCGCAAATGCCTTCTGCAGCAGAAGTGACAGCACGATAGACGCGCTCTCGACCAGCCGTGAACTGAAGTTCCGCCGGCGTGTACTGCACCTTCACCTCCTGGGGATTCGCCGTGGCAAACGACGGCGTAGAGGCGGCCAGGGCCAGCGTGGCAGCGGTAGCGATCAGGCTCTTCTGGATAATGTTTTTCATTTCGGCAATTCCCTCACTCGTGAATGTACGGGAATAGACGAGGCCGCCCCGGGGATGGTTGGAACCCCTGCGGTGAGTTGATGGAAACGGTCGACGGGCCGTTTTAACGTTCAGTTTGCGGGCCCGGGACCTCGGAGCCCAAAAAGGATCATGACGCAGGCGACGACCATCGCGACCGAGAGCGAGATGAGAGCGAACGCGATCAGTCCTTCCTGTACAGCCGAACCGACATGCTCGCCGCCGGCGATCGGCATCAGGCCGGCGCCCGCGCCCCACCAGCCCGCGAGCGTGGTAGCCAGCCAGTTGGCGTAGCTGCCGTACATCGTAACGCCAAAGAGAATCTGTTGTGCGACCCGTCCCAGTGTCAGTTGTGTCCACAAGAGGCCCAGCACGACGAGGAACGTGCCGTTCATTACGCCCTCCAGATGGCTCGTCAGTCCCATGCGCGGATTGGCCATCGCCGGCACCAGCAGTCCGCTGATGAGACCGAGAAGAAAGAGCAGGATGCCGAGACGTTGCGTCCAGCGGCCGAAGTCGGTTGTCATGGTTTTTCTCCTTCTTGTTGTGGTGACCCGTACTACTGCCTTGCGTCCTCGAGCTTTTCGATTTCCATGATTATCATTTCGGGTCTCCGAGGGGCAAGAATCACCATGATAAGGTCAATCCAGCTTTGGTAGTATGGCCGGTGGAAGAGTGACGGTCCCGGTGGGCTGCGCGGCCTTCAAAGCCGTTGGGCCGCTGACGAAGCGGTCGGCGGGTTCGACTCCTGCCTCTTCCGCCATCGCTGCCTCGTCGAAATCACGACACGGGCCGACGCACGACCGTATAGCGCTCCCGCACTTCGACGGGTTCGAATCCTCGCGCGGTATACATCGACACAGGCCCGCGAAAATGTCCGGCGCCACCTTCGGCGGGTTTGTTGTGTGGATAGGCTTCGATCCACGACGCGCCGCGCGACGCGGCGTCTTCGATGATGCGCTCGAGCATTGCGGTTGCGACGCCGTGTTGTCGCCAGGGCGGTGCGATGACGTAGCAGGCGATGCCGATCACAGATCGCGGTTCAGGTCCGTTTAGATCCACATCTTTGAAGATTTCGTAATCGGCACGAAGCGACGCGTTGACCCAACCGACGCATCGACCGTCGACATAGGCGAGGTAACCGGCGGTGGTGCCGCGTCGGAATCTGTCGACCATCATCTCGCGTATTTGGCGCCAGGGACGCTCGGGCATTTCGGGTGGTGCCGGTGAATGGGGTTCGAGACAGTAGCAGGAGGCCCAATCCGGATTATCCGCAAATGCGTCGTGATCGAAGAAGGACAACCAGTCATCGATGCGTGCTTCGCTCATCGCTTGTACCGTGACCGGGCCGATCTTGTCGAGGCGCTCGGTACGCCCGGTCAGGCGATCGAGTGCGTCAGCATAGTTGTGTGCATAGTTCCGGAGCGCTTCTTCCGGGTAGCTCCACGCATGTGCGGCGCTACCGTGGCTGATGAACGCCTCGGCAAGCGCTTGCCGGTCCGCCGCTTCTATCAGTGTTGAACATTCAAAGCACTTCGCTTTCATCGGGTTCCTCTGCCGGGAATGAATAGGGTGGCTGCAAGTGTACGACGATCGTGCTGCCAGCGTTGTGGCAGCAGTATCGCTCCTTGGCGCCGAACCCTGGCGCCGAACCCTGGGCAAGGACGCGATCTATCAGCCGGGTTGCCCTATACTCGCAAGCGTCGTGAAAGTTGGAGTCGTGCAGTGGCGATGATGAAAGCAGTGGTAGCAAGCCCGGACGGTCCGGTTTTGACGGAGGTGTCGATGCCGACGCCGCGGCCCGGCACCGTTCTGGTGAAGGTCAAAGCCGGGGCACTGAATCGCGCGGACCTGGGCATGTTGCGTGGCGGGACGCACGGGACCGTGGGTGGCGCCGGTACCCCGCTTGGGCTCGAATGGGCGGGTGAGATTGTCGAGGTGGGCGCCGACGTTTCAAACTGGCAAGTTGGCGACAGGGTGATGGCGGCCGGCGGCAATGCGTTCGCAGACTATGCGGTGGGTCATGCACACCGAATCTATCCGGTGCCTCCCGGATTGTCGTTCGAAGAAGCGGCCACACTGCCGGTCGCGCTACAGACGGAACATGATGCCATCAGCACGAATGGACGACTCAGGGCCGGCGAAACCATCCTGGTCCAGGGTGCCAGTTCCGGCGTCGGCCTGATGGCGATGCAGGTCGCCAAATTTCTCGGCGCCGGCCTCGTGATCGGAACATCCGGCAATGCGTCGCGCCGGGCACGCCTTGGCGAATTCGGCGCTGACCTCGCTCTCGACACACGCGATCCAGATTGGGTCGGGCAGGTGCTTTCCGCGACTGACGGGCGCGGCGTTGACCTGTTGATCGACCACGTTGCCGGTCCGCTTGCGAACGACAATCTAAAGGCGACGCGTATCGGCGGCCGTATCGTCAACGTTGGGCGCCTGGGCGGCATGTCAGGCGAATTCAACTTCGACCTTCACGCCCTGCGCCGGATCGAGTACATCGGTGTCACGTTCCGTACGCGAAGCGCGGCGGAAGTTGAGCAAATCGTCAGCCTGACCACGAGGGACCTGCTGCCGGCGCTTGCCGAAGGCAGACTGCGACTGCCGATTCATCGGGTGTTCCCGCTATCCGAAGTGCCTGAGGCCTTCGCGATGATGAAGCGCAACGAACACTTCGGGAAGATCGTCGTTTCGGTCGAGTGATCATGTACCTCGACGCACGGCGAAGCCTGCATCAAATGATTCAGCAGGTACTGACTTCAACCTGACCGGGCGTCGTATGGCGTCGCTGCGTCGACGGTTTCGATGACATGACGGAGGTCCTGCAAGGTGCTGGTGACGACCGTGCGCGCCTCGTGTCGTCGGATACTGTAGACGGGGTAGGTGAACTCCGGGGCGTCGTCGACGCGGGTGAGTTGGCCGGATGCGAGATAGGGTTCCACGGCACGTGTGCGGAAGTATCCGGAACCGCCAGTGCGAAGGATGTACTGTAAGGCGAGCGGTCCCAGGCCGACGAACAGACTGCGTTCCTTGAGGTCGGGAAATGCCGCATCATGTTTGGCAAGGAAATCGTCTCCCCATCCCACGCGGACATATTGCGCGTCTTGCCGGGCGCCATCAGTACCGGTGGTGACGAGTACCAGCTTCTCTTCAAGCAGCAGTTCCACCTGGAGCCCCGGCACGTACTCGGGTGAGTACACGAGTGCCACATCGAGGCCGCCGCGCTCAATCTTTTGCACGAGTGCCTCCGCGAGACCGACTTCGGCGCGCAGCTTGATCCTGGGATGATGTCTTCGGCAGTGGACGAGCCACTCCAGGAGAAAGGGATCCCAGAGGCTGAGTTCGCATCCAACGTTCACCTGGTCCACCTGGCCGGTAGGGAGTGCCACGTCTTCTCGTGCCTGGTCCCACGCGCGAACGAGTTGCCGTGCATAGGGCACAAAGCGTTCCCCTTCCGATGTCAGTCGCACGCCCGCGCGTTCACGGACAAACAGCCGCGCCTTCAATTGACTTTCGAGGCCTTGCACTCGCGCGCTGACGGCGGTCTGTGTCACGAAAAGGCGCTCGGCGGCACGGGCAAAGCTGCCGCTCCTGACAATTTCGAGGAAAGTTCTTGCGACTTCGACGTCCAAGCCATCATGCCTGTTCCAGGATGAATGCTGATGGTACACCGAGTGATACTTCGTATCCTGCCGGGTTAACCCCGCGGACCGCGGGAGAGTAACGATTCGCGGGATGCAGGAGGACCCGTCAGGATTGGCGCGACGCGGATGGCAAATGCCACGAACGCGAGACACCAGAGCGAACCCGCAAGCAGCAGCCAGTTGGTATCCGCCATGCTTGCTGCGACACGAGCGATGGCAGCGAGGTTGATCAGCACGAATGAGGTCGTGAGCAGTCGATCCGAGGCGGGCGCGCGATTGGTATGTCCCATGGCGGCGCGCGACGAGACCGCGACGATGAGCCCCGTCATCGCACCGACGCTGAGGGCATGTATGCCGGTACTTGCCGGCACGATATTGTTCGCACTCGCCGCAAGAAAAAGGATACCGATGCCCAGCCACGCATAGCCGACGTGCAGGACAAAGAGGAGGGGCTCCGAGAGGGTGCGGTGTCCGCGCCATCGAAGCATGCGGACAATATGCAGGCAGCCGCACGCCAGTAACAGTGCCGACGTGACCATCGCGTTGGCAGCGAGGGTCCACGCAGCGCCTGCCGCGATGGTCGACAGGATCGCGCTCCGGTCAACCCAGTTGAAAGGGGTCGGCAGGCGCGTGTCAGGGCCTTCTCTCAGTCGTAGCCAATTGCCGGTAAACGCAGGGATGATGCGGCCGCCTATCACCGAAATCAGGATGCAGACAAGGAAAACGGTCGCATGCAAAGATATCAGCGCTGAACCGAGGGTCGTGCCGAAGATCGCATCGAAGTGAAAGAAGCCGCAAAGCAATGCGAAGACCGTGAGCACGCCGACGATACCGATGTTGCGATAGCTCCGCCCCCTGATGACCTCGTTGGCCATATAGGCCGCAAGGAGTATCCAGTAGCTGACGTCAACCAGCGCCCGTTCGATGGGAGACAGGTCGAAGTCATATGCAAACACCAGTCGTGCAAGCAACCAGGTTCCGACGATCAATGCCAGCGGGAGACCCGAGACCGGAGGCCTTCGTGTCCAGTTGGCCACCGCCGTCAGGAGAAAGCCGCCGATCGCCGAGCCCACCATGCCGAACAGCATTTCGTGACCATGCCATGCAACAGGGTTCATCGTGGGTACCGGAGCCGGCACAAGGGCAAACCACACGCCGACCCACCAGGCAATGAGAAATATCGCGGCGCCGACCGTACACAGGAAGAGTGGCCGGAATCCGTAGCTGAAGAGGCGACGCACAAGTGCGTCGAAGTCATCCCGGGGTGCGTCGTTCATGGTCGCAGATGATCGGGCTGGCGACTCGCCTGGTCAACTCAATAAATCTGGAGCCTGCCTCCAAAATTAGTTGGTTTACAGGTGGTTGCAGACCCGCGACGATGGCCTTCATACAGGAGGACCGTAAATGGGAGACGAAGACGAAGTGCCTCGGGAGTACGCTTCACCGGTGTGCTATGCCCACGAATTCGAATCCCCGGATGATGTGCCCCGCACAGTCGCCTCGAGTGAGACCGTCGAAGTATTGCAGGCGTTGCTGGAAGGAGAGCGGGCCGGGGCACGGATTGCGCGCGAAACACGCGATGAACTCGACCGTCGCGGTGGGACACTACCCGCGGTTCGCAGCCTGCTCGATTCCCTCGCACAGGATGAGGCACGTTACTGCCGTGTCCTGATCGATGCGCTGCGTCGCATGGGTGTGACGCCGGGCACCGCCATCGGCGAGTTTCATGCCAAATGTATGGCAATCAATGACCTGAACGAACGCCTGGCATTCCTCAATCGAGGCCAGCGCTGGGTCTCTCGCAAGATCGAAGAAATCCTTCCGGGGCTGGAGGCGGGCGAACTCGCTTCGGTATTGGTCGAAATGCGCGAGACGCATGAGGCGAACATCGATCGCGTCAATGCGATCCTTCCTGCCGTTTCGTGATGTTGTACCCGGCGATCAGCCCGATGACCCTGAAGCCAGTATCGTCGAGTCGAGCGGCAGGTTGAACCAGTCCAGGATCTCGTCCAGTTCGCGAAACACGCCGATTTCGATTCCGCCCAGGTCGAGCAGCGTCTGGACGCGACGCAGGATGCCGAATATCAGGTCCCGGCTCACGAGATAGCCGATCTTTACCGATTCCCCTCGCTGTGCGAGCGCATCGAGCATCTGCTGCACGTAGGCAGAGCCCTCGATGTAGTCAACCGGGTATGAGTCCATTTCGCGGGCATCATTGAGCAGTCGAAGCGGGCGGGGAATGTCCCTTGAGGTCTGGAGGTATTCGAAGCTGTGAACGATATCCTGTTCGGTAATCTTGCCGGTCAGGGTGGCAACGACGATGCCGCTGTCGTCGATCTTGTACGTGACTGGCATTGCCTCCGCCCTCCATCCGTGGGGTGCATGCATGCGCCTTAAGCTTAGCCAATCCCGCGGGCTTGTACTATAGCCCTTCGAATCGATGGATTTGGGCGGCAGGCGGCTTGTTTACACGATTGTGCACTTGCGTTACCGGAACTTTACAAACTACTTACAATTTGGAATCAACGGTGCGTGATTTCTCAATAAGATTCACGCCATGACTTTTTTTGACATCTTCAACACGGCAACGGTGACCTTCACGAGCGGCGATGGCAAACCGCTGGCATCCACGGCCGAATGCACGGTCGAGGTAATGGAGAACAGCGTGCAGGCAGGTTCGGATTACCGGAAGCGGGAACCCGAGTCCGAGCGCGCGCCCGCAAGTTTCCACTAGCCCGGTGCGGCAAGGTTATACAGGGCTTTGAGAGGGGTCCTGTTTGGCATGTCGCTTAATGTGAAAGGTTTGATAGCCAGCCGTAGAGCGTGTTCCACGCCCGGGTGAGCCGCGTTGCATCCCGGCTGATCGCCATCACCTCGAATGTCAGTTTTCTCTTCCCGCCACCGGGCAAGACGCCGATCGTCCACCGCAAATCGGTGACATCCTCCGGCAGCGTATCGTCGTCTTCACGTCGATAGGCGCTGCCATGATCCGTCGAGATTGAAATTCGGCAGTGCTTGCCACCGGCTGAGCCGGGCACGTATACCGCACCATCGGGTACCGGATTGTCGACCACGAGGTCCTTCGCTGCGGCCCGGCCGCTATTGTGTACAAGGATGGTATAGAAGAGCCGTTCGCCTGGTTCCACGGTTTGGGCGCGCACGCGCTTTGCGCCGGCTTTGCCGGTGGAGGTAGCGGTGACTTCCTTCTCCGCCACCATTTGCATTGTGACGTTGGGTCGTTCCATGACACAAAAATGATATCACACTGACTTCAGTTTTCGGAAAGCCTGTCTGCGAGTTCCGTCAGGGTTTTGATCCGTTCCGGGCCGCTTGGATGTGTACTGAGAAAAGGCAGGGGCGCACCGCCGCCGCCCTCGTCATTCATTCGCTGGTGCAGGTGCGCGGCACCATACGCGTCATAGTCCATCTGGACCGCCCAGATGACGCCCATATAGTCCGCCTCACGCTCATCGTCCCGACTGAATTTGTTGGCGATACCATCCAGCAGCAGGTTACCGGCGGTCGCCGAGAGCGGATCGTTCAGCACGGCGCCGCCTACCGTCTTGATGATGTTGAGGGGGATGTTTCGCTTTGCATGCTTCTCGCCGTGCTTCAGCTTGAGATGAGCGACCTCGTGACCGACGAGCGCGGCCCACTCATCCTCGTCATAGCCCACGAGGTCCAGCATCGCAAAGTTGACGAACATGACGGGCTTTCCCTCATGGAGACCGGCGGCGGCGTTGGGGGAATCGCCCTGCGTGATGTAGAGGTCGGCCCTGGTTTCCGCGGCAGAGAGTATCTTCTGTGAAACGTTGTAGAGGGCGCGAAGCTGGTCCGCATCAACCCACCGCAACATTGCGCCATTGCTGCTGCGAAGCATGATCTCGTCATCGCCTGCGTCAACGAGCCGCTTCACGAGCCAGGCATCAGGCAGCATGTCGGGACGGGCGTCGGTATAGTCAGCCCACTGTTTTGCTGGTTTGGTGGCCTTGCCCCAGTGCCCCCATTGCGCGGCGTCGGCAAGGCTGCTTGCCGCAAGCAGCAACGTGATTACCGCGAATTGTGCAAGTCGTCGGTGTATCAAGATGGATCCGGCCGAGGCGCACGAGCAGTGTGCAATTTGTCTATAATGCGCAGATGGACGATAAAAACAAGAATCTCTTCGATCATTTGCGCGCATTACACGAACAAGGGATTGATCCAACCGAACAAGAGGATGAGGTTTGGTCAAAATTTGGCCGAACTGTGGCAGTCCTGGTGCTGGATTCCGTCGGCTTCTCCCGGGTTGCGGAGGCACACGGTATCCTCCATTTTCTGTCGCGGCTTGTTGCGATGCGGGATGTGGTCCGGCCGGTCCTTCGCCAGCACGGTGCCCTGAGCACCAAGTTCGAGGCGGACAATGCGTTTGCGGTTTTCGATGCGCCCGATGAGGCAATTGCCGCATCCCTCGCGATCCATCGCGCCGTGGATGCGCACAGCCTGATGCTTACGGAGTCCGAACCGTTCCGCGTCTGCATAGGCGTCGGCTACGGACAGATGCTCTATTCGGAGACCCTCGAGGGCTACTTCGGAGAAGAGATGAACCTGGCGTCGAAGCTCGGCGAGGACACTGCAGATGGTGGGGAAACGCTGGTGACGGACAACGCGTACCGCAATGCGAGCCAGGACATGGTTTCGGCGTTCGAGCCGCGGGAGATTACAGTCTCCCGCGTCGATGTGCGCTATTGGTGTGCACGGCATCCGTTAGACGAGCAGAATTCTCTCGCAGCCCGTTAATCGGTACTG